>JANQJN010000199.1 GCA_028281625.1 Emcibacteraceae bacterium
TCAGATTAAACAGGGTAGCAAACACAGCAACGGTAATGATTGTGCTTACGGGAATATACCAGGTTATGATACGGCCGAATATTAGGGCGATACCGCCAAGCATAAGCAAAATGGCGGCACCTTCACCCATACTGCCGTTGATGTTACCGATCATCCAGTTTACCGGCTCATAACGCCCATCCAAAACGGAGCCAAGCGCAGCACCTTGCCCAACTTCCGTTTTGATACTATCCAGAATTGAAGCGCTGCTTATCGCATCATAGGATGTAATCCCAAACACAATGGAAAGGCTGTCCGTAAAGCTAGGTGCCCCTGCACTAAACATTGGTTTTGGCTCGATAAAAGAAGTCATTTCAAGAGGAAAGGAAATGAGCAGTGCAACACGCGCGACCATTGCAGGATTAAACACATTTTGACCAAGGCCACCATAAACCTGCTTACCAATGATGATTGCAATTGCGGATCCCACCACACCAATCCACCACGGTGCCCACGGAGGCAGGCTGGCGGCCAGCAGCCACGCAGTAAGTATTGCGGAGCCATCAAATGCGAACACGGATATCGGCTTTCCAGCAATTTTCAAGCAAATTACTTCAAAGATAATTGCAGAACCGATGGTGATAAAAAACAGGATTATCGAAGGCCAGCCAAACTGGAAAAAACCATATGCGGTTGCAGGCATCAGTGCCAACATCACAAGAAACATCGTGCGCTGCACACTTTTGTTCTTGTGCATGTAGGGGCCGGCCATAGGGGGAACCTGGTTCATTCTGATGCGCCCTCCTGTTCTAATCGTTTGTGTTTCTTTGCTTGAAGCGCTGCAGCTTTTTGTTCGTCTCTTAACTTTCTTTTTTCAGCGAGGATGCTCATACGACTTTGATTGCGTCGCTCCACATCTTGTTCTTTTAGAAAGCCTTTCGCGTAATTGAAATATTGCACCAGCGGGATATGCGAAGGACACACATAATTACAGGATCCGCAGCTTACGCAGTCCCGAACACCAATATCATCGGCGCCATCCACATCATCATGCTTTATCTTTGATGCCATCTCAAGCGGCAGCAATCCCGCAGGACACACAACAACACAGCTTCCGCAACTGATACACGGCATAACATCCTTAATTCTAATCTCGCTGTCCAGCAATGCGAGCACGCCCGATGACCCTTTAATCACCGGTACATCCAGATCGGAAAGCGGCTGCCCCATCATAGGGCCACCCATCAACAGTTGCTTTGGTGTTTCCGTTATCCCGCCGCTTAGCTCAACCAGCCAGGAAAGTGGGGTGCCGATAAGCGCATCATAATTGCCCGGATTTGCGATCGCCTGCCCGCTTACGGTTACGATCCTGCTAAGCAGCGGACGTCCAAGATAAAGCGCCTCATAAACCGCATGTGCAGTTGCCACGTTGTGCACGACCACACCAAGATCAGCCGTCATGCCTTTGGCGGGTGTTTCTTTACCGGTTAAGGCCTGCACCAGATGTTTTTCAGATCCCATAGGATAGCGCGCAGGGACATCGACGATTTTGATGCTGTCATCATTTTCTGTTTCCCGTTCCATGGCTTTAAACGCATCGGGTTTATTGGCTTCAATGGCAACAATAGCTTCCGGAACATCCAGTGATTTCATCATCGCCTTGATGCCAACAATAGTGTTTTTGGTCCGTTCCTGCATAAGCCGGTCATCGCAGGTCAAGTACGGTTCACACTCCGCGCCGTTAATTACCAATTTTTCAAGATCAAACTTCTTACCTAAATTCAGCTTGACCGCAGACGGGAAGGTCGCACCGCCCATACCAACAATGCCCGCTTCAGCAACCCGCTTCGAAATTTCATCAGCTGATGCATTTTCAACATCAATCGGGGGCGGAAGCTCACACCATGTATCACGCTGATCAGGTCTTATTGTAATGGTTAGCACCGGCAAGCCGGAAGGATGCGGCGCGACATGATCGGCTACCTTTAACACCGTACCGGATGTCGGGGCGTGCACCGGTGCTGAAATCGGCCCTTTTGGCGTACCAATAAGCTGACCTTTCAAAACCTTGTCACCCGCTTCGACAATTGGCTCCGCTGGTGCACCAATATGCTGCTGAAGCGGAACATTCAGGATTTCTGGCATTGGTGCAATGATCACATCCTTGTGGGACGTTAAGCTTTTACGACCATCTAGTTTAGCACCACCATGAATATTAAAAATTTCCATTATAAGGGTGCCTCCTGATTAGGATTTTCAGGTTTTGGCCAATGCCAGGTCTGCATGGTTTTTTCGATGGAAACCATGCGCAGTGCACCAGTCGGACACATGGGGATACAGTCTTCGCAGGATGTACATACATCCGGAATAACAGTGTGAACCTGTTGTGGCGCACCGAGCAGGGAATCCGTTGGACATACCTGATAACAGCGCGTACAACCGATACAAAGATCCTCATCCACGAAGGCGAGCATTTTTTCTTTTACTTCCATTTTGGAAATATCAATTTCCACATTCAGTTTTTCTGCTAGCGCTGCGGCAAGGGATTTACCCCCGGGCGGGCAAAGGGTGACTTCCGCTTCACCTTTGGCAAGCGCCTCCGCAGCAGGGGCGCATCCCGGATAGCCACATTGACCGCACTGGGTGCCCGGCATCATGGATTCAAGCTCTTCCACAAGAGGATTGCTTTCCACCTTCAGATACTTAGCGGCAATGCTCAACAGGATGCCTAAAAAGAGGCCAAGGGCAGTTAAACTTAAAACAGCTTCAAGCATAAAGTTTCTCCTACCCCGCTCTTTCTGTGACCGGCTGGTCCGTGGCTGCCGCAGTTTCCGGAACTTCATTAATGGTGGTTAGGCCGGCAAATCCCATAAAGGCGAGCGCGAGCAATCCAGCCGTAACAAATCCGATGGCGGGTCCTTCGAAATTTTCAGGAACGTCAGAACTTGCTAGTCGTTCCCGAAGACCCGCAAAAATCACCATTACCAATGTAAAACCGAGTGCGGAGCCAATCCCATAAAGGAAGCTTTCAATAAAATCATGGGATTCCTGCACATTCAGAAGCGCTACACCCAGCACGGCGCAGTTTGTTGTGATCAACGGCAGAAAAATCCCAAGAACCTGATACAGAACAGGGGAGACCTTGCGAACAAACATTTCCGTGAATTGTACCACTGCTGCAATTACCAGAATGAAGGTCAGAATGCGCAAAAATTCTACACCTAAGGGGACAAGGATAAAACTTTCGAGTGCCCAGCTGGCAGTTGCAGACAGGGTTAGTACAAAAGTAGTCGCAAATCCCATACCGATCGCTGTATCAATTTTATTGGACACGCCCATGAACGGACAGAGACCGAGAAACTTGACCAATATCACATTGTTTACCAATGCTGTTGCAATTATCAGAAGGATATATTCTTGCATGATCTTACCTAAACACCTGATTTATCTGCTGTTATTAAGGGTGCGCTAATGACGACTTCAAATTTTTCGTCACTTTCAAATTTGATCCGTTCAAGCATGGCGGGGTTCACATAAATTTTCCCGCTATCATCCACAAGCATCACAAACTTGACCCCCATATTCCGCGCAATGCGATGCCAATCATTGGGCCCCGCTATGGTAAGGGCGGTTGCAGCCGCGTCCGCAAGGGCACCATTATCATGGATAACACTAGCGGAAACGATATGCTCAACCGGCATGCCGTCCCGTGGATCGATGATGTGGGCATAACGAATGCCCTCACTTTCGATGAAGCGCTCATAATTTCCAGACGTGTAAAGCTCTTCACCCGCCCTCAGTTCCACTGACGCAATCGCACCCCAATGGACTGGGTGCCTGATCCCAACTTTCCAGGGCCGATCACCGGGCATTCCCATGGTATTGAGGTCGCCACCAGCATTAATAATCGCGTTTTCAATGCCGTATTCGACGAAAATTTCTTCGGCCCGATCAAGGGCAACACCCTTGCCAAATCCTCCAAAATCAAACTGAACAGTTTTATTTGTGCTGTTCAGTACATTTCCATCCAAGTGCACATCATCCATTGATGGTGCGAGAGCAGCGAGCCCTCTGATCTCATCGAACGCCGGGACGGTGCCGACCGGTAGCTCATCGTTGTGAAAACCCCAGGCCTCAATCAAGCCGCCGATTGCCGGATTGAACAGACCATCGCTTAATTGGTAGAATTCTTTTGATTGGAGTATAACGGGACGCACAAATTCACTAACGTCGCTGCTATCTCCTCTGGCGATTGCGGCATTAATGGTCGTAACTTCGCCCATTTTCCACGCATTCCATTCATCATGCATACGCTGAAATTCCTGCCCTGCCTGCCTCACCGCTTTTTTTGCTGTTTCCTCCGGCACATCCTTGATCGAAAACTTTACAAGGGTACCAAAGACATAGGCCTCTTCTTCGTAGCTCATGTCCTGATTCTTGTCACAGGCGCTCAGAAGAACTAAAAAAGATAGTATGGCAACAATGAGTTTCATCATTCCGGGCATCCTCCTGGATCAGGGACGGTCGAAAAAACAGCCGGATCGGAAGCTAGTTTTCCAAGAAAAATCAACTGTACTGAATTCGCGACATAGGAAGATGAAAAAGCAATCTGAGCCGCTACAAACCCCAACCAAAGACCAAATACAGCCATTAAGAAAATGGCTAGGTTTGCTAATTGCAATTGATCCCCAACTATTGTTGTGAACATCATTCCAAGCAAAGGAAACATATAAGTAATGGCTGAAAGTTTTAGGATGGTCGCATTTTCCATCCCTACTTCAATGCGGTCACCCACCCGGCCCCCAAATTCATTGGTAATTTTGATGGGCTTCATGTTGCGGGTGAAATATCCGGAAATCATTTTGGTACCACAACCTTTGGCCATGGCGCAGCTTTTACAGCCGGACTTGCTTTCCGGCTCAACCAGCGCAAAAGGACCATCGATATCTACCACCCGCACAACGCCAGTGACGATACCTGCATCCTCTAAATTCAATTGCTGATTTTCACCTGAAACGTTCATTTTTTACCTTAGTTCGCGTATTTAATTTCCTTTGAATCCAGAGCGAGCGGATCTTCACCGCGCTTGCGGATCCAGGACACCACCGGCGGCACCCGATCGGCAAGAGATTCAACAACGATATCGATGAAACAAGGACCATCGTAATCAAACGCAATATCAAGCGCCTGTTCAAATTTATCCAGACTGTGAACCTGAAAGGCCCGCATGCCATAGGCTTCCGCCACCTTGTAGGCATTGGTCTGACTGAAATCCACGGAGTAGCAGTCATTGTTCCCAACACCCTGCAAGCGATGAAGTCCTTTAATCCAGCCAAAACATGCATTGTTAAAATGAAGTAGAATTGCCGGGCAATTTAGACGCACAAGCGTCTCCAGCTCACCCACTGTCATACCGAAGGAGCCGTCACCAAAAAGCCCAATAGGCCTTTTGTCTGGCTCAGCTTCCCATGCACCGACAACAGCCGGTATTGCATAGCCCAATCCACCAAAAGCACGCGGAATAATGAATGTTGAATTTTCATCACCAAGACGCAGAAAACGGGTCATGTATGGCGTCGGTGTACCCGCGTCAGAGAGTATGTTTACCGGCTTTGTGATACGATCATTAAACGCCTTCACAATTGGCTCAGGTCGCATGGGAAGACTGCGATCTTCAAACAGAGGCTCGGCATTTTGCCAAAATTCAGCACGCCAATCATTAACTTGAGTTACCCATGGTTCATTGGTCGCCGGATCAGTATTATCCTGCTCACCAAGTTCCAGAAGGAATGATTTTACATCACTGGCGATCGAAAGACTGTTCTGCGTTGTGTTAGCAAGGATCTCCGGGTCGAGGTCAACCTGGACCACCTTGCGATCACTATTGTCACTTGGAAAACTCCAGCCGATAGAAACCACTGAGCCAATCCTTGACCCCAGATAAATAAGGAGATCCGCTTCTTCCATCGCCTTGTTCGCATGTGGGTGGTAACCATTATCACCAATCACACCGATTGCGAGTTCATGATTATCAGGGACAGCTCCCTGCCCTGTGATAGAATTCACAACAGGGATATTCATTTTTGTTGCAACTTCCGTCAGTTCCTTGCGTGCTGCGGCGCGGTTTACACCGCCGCCCGCAACAAACAGCGGCCGCTCCGCTGCCGAAATCAGATCAAGGACCTGATTTACCGCAAAGTATGAAGGATTAGTTGGGTGCGCAGGAAAGTAACCACATTCTTTTTCCACATGTAGAGAGACATCATTTAGGTTAACTTCTGCAGTTAACATATCCTCCGGCACCACAACATGTACTGCCCCCGGTTTACCCGTGGTGGCAATTCTAAATGCCCGGCGAACAATTTCCGGGATCTTATCTGGTGATTTAATTTGCATTGACGCCTTGGTAATGGGCGCAAACAAATTAACCCCGTCAAGTTCTGTAAGACATCCACGCCCTTCTGTTGATAGGGGAATATCAATGGTGAACAGAATAACAGGCACTGATGAATCGTTGGCCTCAGCGACGGGCGGCAATGAATACATTGCACCGGCACCAGAAGGCGCTTCAAATACACCAACCTTATTGGATACACGTGCGTATGCATCTGCCATAAAACCAGCGCTGCGCTCATCACGAGCCATGATGTGGCGAATATTATCCTCTGTGCGGGAAAGGGCTGTATAAAACGGCACATTGGTATCACCTGGGACACCAAATATTTTTTCAACGCCGTAGTCGGCCAACATTTTCACTAAAACTTCAGAACCAAGCACTTTAAGTCTCCAATTATTTATTCTTATTATTTTCCGGCAGCATTTCGCCAAATACGTCTGGACCGCCACTAAACACTACGGGCCTACCACCGCGCCGCGCGACTGTCCTGGCTTTATATTGATATGAATCACGTTCAGGTACACATGCATTTACCGGGCACGCCCATTTGCAGCGGGCCGTTTCAAAATACCCCTCACAATCCACACACACATCCACATCGATCACATACTGATCTGCTTCGGCATGTATCGCCTGCACCGGACATTCGCGCTCGCAAGCACTGCAATTCACGCATTCTGCCGTAATCATATGGGCCATAACTACATAACCCTTTGCTCAAACACATTTGTCAGGCCGGCATCGGCAACACGTTTCGCAATCACATCGTGATCCGTTGTATAAAGCCCTTCTGCCTGCATTTTTTTGAAGTAAATGGATCCGGAGAATGTGTATTTATTCCCCATATTTTCTTCAAATTCCATTTCTTCACGCACCGTTGTAATCGCGTGACCAATTGAAATGGATTTGGGAAGGATAACTTCCTCTTTTCCTGCAAGTGCGCGAACTGCATTGTGACCACCAAGTGCACCAGTCACCATTGCTTCAGTATGACCAACCAGAAGGCCAGCTTTTTCGCCACCACAAAACAAATTATCAATATCACCCTGCACCCGCATCGCGTCATCACGCGGCGAAAGATCAGCAAACCGCATGGAATTTCCAAGAGTACCTGAGTAAGGATCTACGTAACGTGCTTCTTCCATTCCTGGAACCTGCCGGAGTTTATGAATCTGCATAAAGGGGCTCATAAACTTAACGTGCCCGGTATCCAGGAGGATAATATTCTCGGCAAATTCTTTAAGTGCATATTGTGCACAGGCTTTTGTTCCTAGTTTCTTTGTATCAATCAAATGATCTGGAAGCGGCACCATGGCAAGCCCAGTCCGTTCCAGCTCTTCCAAAATATGAGGCGCGATCGTTTCCTTACTAATCTTACAGGATCCGCTCATGGCCCCATATGATCCGTCGGCTTTCTTGCCGGTCTTTTCAGGAATGCCGCATTTACCCGCTAGACTTACGCGCGGCCCAAAAGTCGGACAGCGAATAACACACATCACGCAGCCATTGCCGTTGTCGGTACAGAGCGTCTGCGCACCACAACTACCAGTAGTATCAATAAATACATCCCCTTCTACACGATCATCGCTTTCAAGGATTACTGCATTGATCGAACCACCAGAATATTCCACTTCTTTAAAGCGGCTGAACATCCAGACTTCAACCCCATGTTCAAGCAAACATCGCCGTACCGCCGGCTCGATTTTAGACACATCATATAAGCTTGCATGTTTGTGCCCTGGAAATTCAAAATTCCGGTGCCGGGCTGTATCATCACACGCCTTAAAAAGATGGCCCGCCCCCATCGCGAACATCTCTTCCGTGGCCGTATAGCGACCATTATTGCGCATAATCCCACCTACAAGACCGGTACCCAAAAGGCTATCGGTTCTCTCAAGCAAAACCACCTGATCAGCGCCTGCCTGTTTCGCCGTAAGCGCTGCAGCCGAGCCAGCCCAACCGCCACCAACAACTACCACCCGATTACCCATATTATTCTCCTTTATATCCGAAAACAGCCAAATGAATTTCTGATCATTTTCCTTCAATATACAATACTGTATACAGTATGCAATTTTAAGTCAACGCAAAACGGAACATTTTGTTTCGCAAGTATTCACAAAAACTATAGACTTAACCAACTGTTTTTAAATGATTAATTAATTCGCTGGCAATTTGGCGCGGATGCGAGATATGCGCACCATGACCCGCATCATTGATTCTTACTAGATTAATTTCAGGAATCATACCGGCGATTCTATGAGCAATAATTTCGTAAGGTGCCAGTGAACTTGTTCCAATGGAAATCGTTGCCTTATTACCAACATTTTTTAATGCCGAAACATCGATCGAAAGGCGATCCGGATCATAATATTGATCAAGCCATGTATCAACGTTTGCAAGTATCGATCTGCGCGCGCACTCATCAAACATGGTTTGCCAGAAGCCCTCACCAAATGCGACGCGATCTACGAATAATTCTGCAGCCTCTTCGACACGCCCGTCTTCAATCATGGATGCCACCACATTCATTGTACCGAGGTAACTAAGTCTAATGCGATCAAGCTCAGCATTACCTGTGAGCAGAGAGAAAATTGGTGGCTCATGAATGAACAAACTTTTAATTTTTGACGGCGCTTTGTCACACAGCGCTATGGCGACATTAGCACCATATGAATGACCAACGATGTGCGCAGATTTAAGTTGCAAAACATTCATGAGGCCGATCACGTCACCGACATCCTGATAGATGGATCCTTGGCCCTGCTCATCGGTGCTTGAACTATGACCGCGCCGATCGTATGTGACAACTCTGTGCGTTTCACACATTATGTTTGCGACTTTGTCCCAACTGTTATGATCATCGAAGGAGCCGTGAATAAAAAGGATCGGTTCTCCTTCACCAACATCAAGGCAGGCCATTTTCACACGACCAACATTTTTTCGCTCTAGCGCTTTACGAGACATCATGTTCATGCGGCTACTCCTTGCGAAACTTCAAATTCCGCACACACTTCTACTGTTGAGTTTCCAGGTAGCGAAATGCTACCGACAGAAATACGGGTATGCTCCCCTTTTTCACCAAGCGCCGCCACCAAAACATCGGTAGCACCATTTGCTACCGATGCATGCTTGGTAAAACCAGCTGCTGAATTCACATACACTTCAAGCTTCAGGCATTTAGATACTTTATCCAGATTGCCTTTACAGGCTTGCTTTAACTGATAGAGAATATTGAGCGCGCAAATTTCCGACGCCTTAATCGCATCTGACAATGAAACATCCCGCTCAACAGCGCCTTGGTAGACCATCTTGCCTTCCCACTTGCAAATCTGGCCAGCAATATAGATTTTGTCGCCGGATACACGGTATGGAATATAGTTGGCACCAGGAGAATTCGTATTTGGAAGCAAAAGACCAGCTTTTTTTAATCTACTTTCAACTTGCGAGGTCATAATTTTTGCTCCCATAACCATACTTGTCGACCAGCCCCAGGTCTTTCATTATAGCAACCCCGCCCTCAACCAATGCCGGATCCATTGGCCGTAGCGGCTTACGAAAGGGTCCTGCAGGCAAGCCAAGTGCCCCCATAATGGATTTAACGGCTACGGGATTTATGGCTGAATAATTAAAATGTAGCACGTCCAGATATTTGAGATAGGTATCCTTGAATTTTGTGGCATCTTCCGGATCCAACCAAGGCTCGGAAATCTGTGTCATTTCAGCAGGAATTATGTTGCCAGACATGTTAGCCGTACCGTGACCACCCAAACTCATGGTGGGAACTACAAGTCCAAGATTCGGCGAATCACAGCACATAATGGAAGCGTCAGGTTTCGCCTTTAGCATTTTCGCAACCTGCCCAACCCTTCCTGTCGATTCTTTGTGGATCACATAATTTGGATGTTCGAACAGACGCAGTAGAACGTCATGACCCAGGTCAGACTTCACACGTGGTGGGTTATTATAGATACCCATCGGCAAATCAACAGAATCAGCAGCGTCGAGAAAAAAATACTCCAGATCATTTTCACTGGCGCATATGTAAGACGGGGCTGCGAGGATCGCACCATCTGCACCCTCCTCTTTCGCATATTTCAAATTTTCAATAGTTGATTCAGTATTGTTACTGGTACAACCATAAAAATGCTTCATCGTACCTTTCTTCATTTTTGCTGTCTTAGAAACGATCTGCTTCCGCTCCTCTGCGGTCAGCATTGATGCTTCACCTGTCGAACCCATAATAAGCACCGCCGACGTACCATGCTTTTCCTGAAAATCGAGCAGCGTTTCAAAGCCGGCCCAGTCAATCGATCCATCTTTGTTAAAAGGGGTTATTAGCGCAACGAAGGACCCTGTAACCTTTTCGCTAAGCATTTATTTTTTCTCCAAAAAAATTTTAAATATTGTATACTGTAGACAATTTTGAGTCAATATTCTATTGATTAAATAGATGCTGGTTTGACAATTAATCGAGCGAGCCTCATAAGGTTTACATCGATGCAATTTTGTAAGAAGTTTGCACGATAGTTTTAGGGACCAAACCATGGCAGAAATAACACAACAACTGTTTCAGGAACTTGACTGGATAATCATCGTGATAAGCGTCATGGCGGTGATGGCCGGATCCATAACTCAAGGCGTCACCGGGTTGGGATTTGGAATGGTCACCGCACCTGCACTTTTGTTGATTGATCCAATCTTCGCCCCCGTGCCGATGCTGATCCTTGCCATGTCAATTTCTATGCTTGTGGTGTTTCGTGACCGACACCATATTGATTTTAAAATGCTAACAACTTGCCTTGGTGGAAGAATTCCTGGAACGATACTGGCCGCTTTTGCCTATTCCCTAATTCCCACTGCAATCTACGGGATAACATTCGGTATACTTGTCCTGATCGCGGTGATCCTGACCAGCACAAAGCTCAAAGTACTTCCAACGACATTGAATGTGTTAATTGCAAGTTTTGTATCCGGGTTCATGGGAACTCTGACTGCCGTGGGCGCCCCACCTATGGCATTGGTGTTTCAACATGGTCAAGCCAATATGGTACGATCAACCATGGCGATGTTCTTTATGGTTGGGTGCTTGTTTTCGCTGATAATGCTTTTTTATTTCGGCGATTTTACAATGAAGCATGTTTATATATCACTGCTTTTTATCCCGCCACTCTTTGTCGGCTTTAAGATTTCAAGTCACCTCGCGCCAAAAATAAACCAGAATCTCATGCGCATATTTATGCTCGGCATCGCCGGAACGTCATCGGTTATTTTGATCATAAAATCTTTGGGAATCTTTTTTGCTTAGTGAAAACCGGTGACAGCACCACCATCCACGCGGATAACAGACCCATTTACAAAACTCGCACGTGGGCTACAGATGAAAGTCACCACATCCGCCAGTTCTTCTGCTTGCCCCAATCTTCCGACAGGTGTGTTCAAGTTATCTATTCGAACCGCTTCTTCTGGTGTGATGCCCTCTTTTGTCGCCACCCAATTTGCAAATTTGCTGTAGGCAGCAGTATCAAATTGACCGGGAATTATCACATTTACAAGAACATCTGGCGCAAGTTCCAAAGCAAGTGAACGTGCGGCCGCCGCAACACCGCTTCTAAAAACTGAAGAAAGCGCAAGTTCAGGCGTTGCTTCGACAATTGATCTTGCCGTAATAAACAACATCCGAGCACTACCAGCCTCTTTCAAATATGGCGCAGCTGTTCTTGCTGCTTCAAGTGCAGGATTAAGCATGGAATTATAGGCCATCTCCCGGGCATCTGTGGATACATCCATTATCCCACCAGGTGTTCCACCACCTGTATTGATGATGACGATATCCAAACCGCCTAGTTTTTGCACCGCCTGCTCGACCATATCGCGGGCGGCACCTTTAACCGTCAAATCACCTGTGACATATGAATGAAAATTGTGGTCGGTTGCAGCCTCTCTCGCCTTTTTAACATCGCGACCGGAAATGACGACTGTTGCGCCTTCTTCGGCAAGCTGTTTTGCACTGGCAAGGCCAAGACCAGACGATGATCCGAGCACAAATGCTCTTTTCCCATTTAATTTTAAATCCATAATAAAATTCTCAGCTTTGCCAATTACATTAAGAAGGTTGCTACAATTGTTATAACAATTATCCCCGAAAGGACAGGTACAAAATTCCTTCTAACCAGATCAACGGGCCTCACGCCAGCAATACCCGCGTCGGCACAGGCCCCGAACGCCCAGGCCACCAAAGTTCCACCACCGGTGAAAATTGTGACCACCTGCCCAAGGGCCGCAAGCACTTCCACCTTAAGTCCAGCTCCATTTGCAAGCGCACCCGCAAGTGATCCCACAAGTGGTAATCCAGAAAATCCTGAACCGTCCATACCGGTAAGCAGACCAATAATAGTAATTCCAAATCCCAGCATCCAGCCCGCATCCCCAATACTTTGACCTATGTAATTACCAACATCAAAAAGATAACCTGGTGTACCCTCACCCATGACCTGCGCCGCATGTTCCGGATTTCCCAGTAGGAAAAATCCTGCGATTGGGATGATCGGCGCAAAAATGCGAATTGCAAAAAAGAAGCCGTCACGAATATGGGTGCTGATCTGATCAAGACATTCTCTACCACAGGACGCAAATGTGGAAAGCACAAGGAATATGGTCGCCACACCCCCCAAAAGCGAAGTCGCATCACCACCACGAATGGCATTTTCTGGATCAAAAATCCCTCGGTAAATCATCAATAGCGCAATGCTGATCAAAATTACCGGAACCAATATGGCAAAAAAGCGGGCATATGGCTTGTTGCCATCGTCTTCCTCTAAAGCTTCGGAGGCGTCACCAACAAATGATCCATCGGTTGCACTAGGTAGTGGAATTATCCCCGCCTTAACATCGCGTCTTAAAGTAAAAATAGCGATTGACATTGCCGTGAGCCCGCAAATCAATGAAAACAATATTGTATATGGCAGCAGATTGTTAGTTTCAATGCCAGCCGAACTTGATGTAAGACGCGTTGCGCCCTGTATAACCGGATCTGCTGCAAGCGCCATGCCATGCCCGGATAAATTTACAGCGACCGCACCCGCCATTGCCGGAAGTCCGCAGCGGATCGCCACCGGAATAAGTATTGTTCCCACCAACGCGACCGCGGGTGTCGGCCAGAAAAAAACGGCCGCAATATACATGGTAAGCGCGAGAACGAAAAACGCCGACTTGGGACCGATCATCAGCTTCTTCATGGGGGAAACCATAATTTGCGCAGCACCTTGAAATTGAAGCGCTTTTAGCATGGAGGCCATAAGGGCAATCACGAGCATAATATCAAAAAGTTCGTGCCCGGCATTAAGGAGCGCATTGTAAACCACCTGCACCGCGAAGATCCCCATATCAAGGAAACTGCCCGAATCTTTATATGCAGAAAAACCAAGAATAAAAATGCCGATCAGGGATGGAACAATCACACCGCGCCGAAACCCGATTGAAACAAAAATCGAAAGCACGACCAGTAAGTAAATCCAATGAGAAAACGTTAGTTGTATTTGATCCATTTCCAACCCTATATTATATTTTGCATTAATATTAGTGCAGTTCGCTTTTTGAATACAAAACCCATAAAAACGAGCGATTACTGAATAATATACAGAACAGTATACAGTATACAAATTTATTGGCAATAAAAGTTCATAAAAATAACGGTTAAATGGATGTAAAATATGAATAAAAACAAGTCTTGGTCAGATCTTGGTCAGAAACATCAGTCATTAAACGATTCAATCTATATTGCGCTTCGCCAGGCAATATTCAGAGGAGACTACAAACCCGGAGAAAGACTAACGGAGCCGGGCCTCGCCAAACTTTTTGGTGTATCCAGAAACCCGATCAGAGAAGTTTTACGAAAACTTCAAAGCGAAGGCATTGTGGAAATCCCTCCCCGTAAAAGCGCGAGAGTTGCTCTTTTTACATCTGAAGAAATTGAAGAAATTATTGAACTTAGAGCCGAACTGGAAGGACTTGGCGCAAAGTTCGCTACTTCAAGGTTAAATGAAGAAACTGAAAAACTGTTTCGAAAACTACTTGAAGACGGCAACAAAGCTGCTGCCAACAATCAGAAAACCAAAATAAAAAACTGCAACCAAAAATATCACTCGCTGCTTGCCAGTTCGGGTAAGAACAGGTACCTCGCCGACTATGTTCTAAATTTAAGGGAGCGTACGCTCTGGCTTTTTGAAGAAATTGCCGGCGATCGCCATGAAGAGTCCTGGAACGAACATGCCGTAGTCATCGAGGCATTGCTCGCGGGTGATGAGGAAAAGGCCGCAAAGCTTGCTTCCGATCACGTTCGCAAAGTTGGCTCTGAAGTTTTGAAGGGTAGAAGCAGCTCATAAAAAAAGGGGCCGCGAACGGCCCCTTTCTCAACGGGAGTTATGAGGGATTAGAAATCTACACGTACCTTGCCGTAGTAGAAACCACCCAGGATACCTGCAGGTGCAGTTGTTGGGTATTTAGCACCAACGATGAATGCCCATTGGTTTTCAGTTGGCATTGAGTTGAACACATTGTCCGCACCAACGCTTAGCTCGACATTCTCAGAAACATTGACGCCAAGATTTAGATCCAATGTTACCTGTGTTTCCACATCAATGAGTAGTCCTGTGCTGTATAGATGAAGATCCGTGTAGCTACCGTAGTAGTTAAGTCTTGCGTATGCATTCCAAACATCTTCTGCGTGACGGACTGTTACACTACCCTGTGTTGAAGGATTAGTATCTTCAAGTTGCATCACACGACCTTCACTTAGTAGCTCACCTGGATCATCCGGATTAAAGGAAGTCACTTTGGTTTTAGAATAGTTACCAGCAAGAACGATGGAACTTGTGCCAGTTTCAGTAATTTCCAGCGGAACAGTTGCCACGATATCAACCCCTTCAGTTTTTGAACTGAAGTCATTGGTGAAGAACCTGAATGTACCCAGTCCACTTGCAGCGCCAAAACCTTCTGCGATAAGCGCATCTCTTTGTGCGTCAGAAAGTGCGTAGCTTTGAGATTGGGTAAGGCGGTCGTCCATGCGGATGTTGTAATAATCCACAGTCAGATTAAAGTATTCTGTGTCAATCACTGCACCAAGTGTGAAACTTCTAGAGGTTTCTGGCTTGAGCTGCTGACCACCCACTGCCATTGCAACAGGACTGGTTGGCGGGATAACACCAGATTCAATCAGTGCACCGTCGTCAGTAAGTTCTGTAGTCAGCGCACTGAATTGTTGCTGTCCAGGTGTTGGCGCATGGAAACCAGAGGCGACACTACCACGCAGACCTAACCAATCTGTGGCGTTAAAGAGCGCTGTGCCTTTATAGGTTAGCTCGCTACCCATGTCGGTGAAATCTTCGTAGCGAACTGCAGCGCCTACAAGTAGGTTATCTGTAACGTCAGCTTCAACATCCAGATACACTGCTACATTGCTACGGTAAAAATCACCTGCAAATGTTGGCGAATATCCAGGATATGCTTCTTCACCAATCAGAAAGCCCTGATCAGCCAGAACACCGGCCTCATAAGAGGCTGGATCACCAGGAACAACGGTAAAGTTTTCTCTGTGCCATTCAATACCAGCCGCAACGTTCAGTGGCGACGCAAGACCATCAACCTCAAACGGATAGGAAACATCAGCGTTCAATGTTACTTCAGACTGAATTCTTTTACCTAAGTTGTCGAACGTGGTTGGTGAAAGTGAACCCATGCTTGGGTTTGGTACATTGTCGATGTTAAACTGCAGCGAGTTTCTGCCACCAGAAGCACTGATGTCATATGTCAGGCCATTATCCAGCTCGCCACGTAATCCCATGGAACCAGAAATATCCTGCAATTTACTACCAAAGAATGGCGTATAGCCGCCTGGGAAATCTTCTAGCGCTGAATAACAGTTGGGATCTGCAAAGACGAGATCCAGCCGGGCACCCGCATCAGCATCACCAACACCAATCGGATCATTTACGAGGCCAGTACCACCGAAATCGATACCGCCTTCACAGTTCATTCCATCAAGCGGTGTCATATCGCCAATTAGATAGTTCCCACCATCATCATCATCGGTAAATACACCAAATCGACCTGTTGGATTTCTGTAGAAAAAGTCACTAGCCGTTTCACGAGAAGCATAACCACCGAAGAAGTAGAACTCCTTATTCTCACCAACTTCTGTTGCACCATTTACGAAAAACTTAATGTCATTATTCACTTCAGGTGTACCCCAACGTGTTGCAGGGTCTGGAACGGCTGTGTTACCACCTTCGATAAGCGCCGCTGCATCGCCGCGCTGAATAGCGCGCGTGGTCAGGTCTGCCTCTCTGAATTCTGTACTGAAGCGCAAGAATCCAGTTTGGCCAAGCTCTAAACCGATACTACTAGCAACTTGATAGGAACCGCCATCACCTTCGTAAGATTGGCCGTATTTCCCTTCAAATATCGCACCTTGAGAATCGTCGTTCAGTTCAAAATTGATAACACCAGCAATCGCGTCTGAGCCAAATTGCGCCGCGGCACCATCGCGCAGAACTTCTACTCTTTTTAATGCTATGGACGGGATGGAGGAAAGGTCCGGTCCTTGCGCGCCGTCAGTAATACCACCTGAATAAGTGGGGATATCCGCTGCACGATGGCGCCGCTTACCATTAACCAAAATCAATGTATGGTCAGGGCTTAATCCTCTTAATGTAGCTGGGCGTACGGATGTTGACGTACCACTAAGAGGGTGGTCAGCAACATTTAATGATGGAATGGACGTACGTAGCATATTTGTAATGTCCGTATTACCAATTGATCTTAACTCAGTAGCATCAATCACATCCACCGGAACAGGCACCGACGTTGCTGAACGGTTTGGTCGACGGGAACCTATTGTTACGATTACGTCTGTTTCGCCTTCTTCAGCTTGACTTTCCTGCGCCGATGCAACTGATGCCGGCATGGTTGAAAGAGCTGTGCTGCTCATTAATATGAGAAGAGCGCTTTTAAGGCCCATCCCAAATTTGGTCTTATTCTCATAATTCGATTGTTGACCCGAATTGTGTTTCGTCGACATGACTGTGTATTCTCCCTTGAATAACTTTTTAATTCTATAAGTGATTTATTTTGTCTGAAACCTTAAACCGACAAAATATCGGGTAATCTTTCTATTTATCCCGAAATCAAATCAAATACCAAGACGTATTGTCTACAGTATACTTAACTGTATACAATTTTGATTGGTTGTCAAATAATTATCATATTTTTTTAAAATTATTGACTTTTGAATGACTCAGAAATTGTCTACTTTTTCTATTTTTCTCTTTATATATAACATTTTATATAATATCTATTTTCGAACATCTAAATTATAAACAATAACAGATGTTTTGTATATTTGTAGACTGTATACACTTTATAACACAACAAGATTCGCTCATTCTTGCGTAAAAGCAACAAACGAATTAGCTTAAATATGAAATTGTTTCTTGGGCCGCTTGCTTACCGCTCTCAAGCGCACCATCAATAAACCCCCGCCATTTGCTCGCCTTGTCGGTACCAGCCAGTACAATTGAAGGGTGGTCATTAAATCCATGCAATGAGCTGTTTACCAAAACTTCGTTTGTCACATGGTCCGGAGTGGCAAACATAACTGTTCTTGTGTTGATAACCCTTTCGCCAGCGATCAGCGATAGCTCCGATCCTTCGCACACTATCTGAGAAACATGTGCATCATACTCAATGTTGCTACCAATATCAGCAATTAAGCTGCAGTAGAGCGAACCATCATTCGCAAACCGAATTCTATATGAGCCGACCACGCGAGCCAGACAACTCACATCCTTATTCAGAAGATTATAGAGACACCTTAATTCTTTATGCGTTACTTTGTGACCATAAATATTGGAAAGTGAATGGAGATAAACGTCGAGCTCCGCCACCTGATCGGTGGTTAGTTGACCAGCTGTAAAGCTATCTTGGATGCAGCCATTGCCCTCTATAATCTGGTTGAGGGCGACCTCTAAGGCAAAATTGCAACGTTTTCCACCAGTAAGTGCTAACCCATATTTAGCGAGCTCCGAAGCAACATAATTTTGGTTAGGGTGGAACCATAATGTTTTTTGCACTGAATTAGCAATTGTGTACTTTTGTTTTGCACCCTCTAGCACCAGCACATTCAATCCGCCTTCCAGCATATCTCTTGCAGCTACAGCCCCGGCATAGCCGCCCCCTACCACAACAGAATCATAAACTATCTTTGATTTAGCGCTAGCCCAAGCAGGAGTACACATAACAGCACCAAGCGCGCTGATGCTTCCTTTAATGAATGATCTACGTGTCTTTGTTCTCATAATATATCCTTGCACCCGAGAATATCTCTCTACATTCTTTTTGTATACTGTATACAAAATTAAATGCAATAAATATTACTAAAAACTTTTCTATCTATAACATGACAAACAACCTTTAGTTGCCCGATGATAACCATCAAACAATATTATATTGTTGACACAATTACTTAGTCTAAACGGTTCCCTTGTGCTATATCCGCGTATTGATAAGCAGGAGATTGGATGGTGGAAATGAGCGAGTTCAAACTAGCCTCCTCTTCTCCTCTATTACTTTTCGCCTTATTTACCAAATTCTGAGAGTTTTCGTCTTTTTTATGAGCTGGCTAATCGTGCACTTAATTGTGTGAACTAAATTTCGCTTAGACGTTAACTCCGACCAGCGCTTGTACAGTGAATTTAACTCAAGGCTAATTCATCAATGGAAATCTTTGTTGTTTAAGTAATTTCTCAATGCACTTTGAGTGGTTCGAAGAGTTGAACACATTGAACCAATATCCTTAGGATACTTTTTTAGAGCTTCCTGTATTTCGTCGGCATGTATATCTTTTGGCCGTCTTATTGCTCCACAGTTTTTGATCAGTTCATAACAAGATGTTCTGGAAATTAAAAGCTCCGCGGCAGCTGGTTTAATTTGCCAACAATTATTATCAAGTGCTGCCAACAATTCTTTTTCCGTTATACTTCGGTGGGACCGATAAGGAGATCTTTTCTTACTATTCTTTTTATTTTTAGTATCAATTCTTTCCAGTTTTGGTTGTTCACCCAGTAAGATTTGATTTGCGATATTTTTTAACTCTCTTACATTACCTGGCCATTCGTAATTTACGAGCGTCAGTAAGAAATCTGTTGAAACATCTGTTGCCTTTTGCTCATTTAATGGGCTTTCAAGTAAAAAATGCAAAAGCAACAGTGGAATATCAACTTTCCGGCTTTTCAAAGTTGGCATTGTAATCTGAGTGGCTGACAATCTATGGTAAAGAGGCTTACTGAATTGGACAGAAGAACCTACCTCGTTAATAGGCCTATCTGTCGCCGTTATAATTCTTGTATCTGTTTTAACATCTGAATCATTGCCTAATGGACGCACAAAACCCGTTTCAATAGCGCGAAGCAACATGGGTTGAACGGAGGCTGGTGTATCACCAATTTCGTCGCAAAATAAAGTACCGTGATCTGCTTCATTAAAAAAGCCGGGTTGATCATTGACGCTTCCTGTATAGGCGCCTTTTTTTGAACCAAAAAGTTCGCTTACTGCCAGTTCGTCCGGTATTGCTGCCATATTCACCGAAACAAATGGTTTAGAAGAGCGAAGACTATTTTGATGTAAATCCGTTGCAGCCAACTCTTTTCCTGTGCCGGTTTCACCAATCAGCATCACCGGGAGATCGGTTGCTGCATATCTTTCAATCAATTGTCGGGAATGGTTGATGGGCACACTAATTCCCTTCAGTGAATTAGAAGAGCTTCTGAACTGTTTGCATGGCAAATGACACAGACCTAGTATAATTGAATTGGAAATAGTGATGCATATCAGATCATTCTTATCATCCAGGGACGCTGTTTGTGAGTGACGACTGAATGTACCGTTTACCTTGACCTCCATTGGGCTTTCTGGAGGTGTAATTTGAAAATTATCTTTGCCTAAATTTTCAATTATTATTGAACTTCTTGAGACTCGCTTGTCGGAAAGTGGTGTATCTTCCAAGTTTTCAGCGGAACTGAACAATGGCTTAAAGCGATTTATTTGCAATATCTTACCGGATGTGAAACTACATGGAGACTGAAGACCAATTAATTTATGGTCAGGATGCCACAATATAACAAGCGATAGTTTTGTTGATAATTCGGCCGCTTGTGATGGTTTGTTTCGCGGGGGAACCAAGGTTTCAATTAAGTGTTCTTCTGCTTTTTGCATCGACAAACACCACCAATAAATATATACGTTATATATAGCTTACTAGTTGTATGTGTGTTCTGCAATAATATAATTAATTGCAATGGGGAAATTCAATATGACTATAGTTTACCCTAAAGAGAAGATTGGACGCTATGAGATATCGGCATTAATTGGTGTTGGGGCTTATAGCGAAGTTTACCTTGCGCACGATACCAAACTTGACCGAAAAATATCACTGAAACTGATCAAACCGGAAATTTTGTCCCTGCTTCAGGATGGGGGAAATATACTGAAAGAAAGCAGTATATTAGCCAAATTAAATCACCCGAACATTGTCACAATTTTTGATGTTTTCAAAACCAAATCAACCATAGCTTTTGCCATGGAATATCTGGAAGGCGCGACCCTTAAGGACGAAATTAACAAATTTCACTCAGTTTCGGAGATATTGAAGCTCTTCAGACAATTAGCTAGCGCGATCCAAACTATACACAGCAAAGAAATTGTTCATGGTGATATCAAGCCTTCAAACATGGTGTTTGACAGTACAAGTTCCATCAAAATAATTGATTTTGGCCTTGCCAAAATAGCAGATCACGCAACTAGATATGCAACACAAATTCAATCCAAAAGCACATATTCAACCTCTTTGATGGGTACACTGCCTTATATGGCACCAGAAATTATTAATGGTGAAAGTGGTGGTCCGCGCTCCGATATTTTTTCTTTGGGTGCGGTGTTCTACGAAGTTGTATGTGGCAAGCAAGCGTTCTCAGCTGCGAATGAAGCAGGTGTTATACATCAAATTATGGGCACATATCATCCTGCGGTAGAACCTGTTAATAAAGAGGTTCCCGAGAAGCTTTTATACCTGATTGAAGAAATGCTGGCGAAAGACCAGGAAGAAAGAGTTTCCTGCATAGACGACGTTGTATCCAGACTAAATGATATTGACTCAACAGAAGTTGCAAAGTTTGACTTTTCAAAGAGAATAAGAAATTGGCCCACCTTATTTCCTTCACCAAAATTGGCAAAACCTGCAGCTACAATCCTTGTTATTATTGGGTTCTTTTTTTTGTGGAACTTCGCAAGCGACAATTACGGTCCAATTTCTTTAACTCAACAATTAGACCAGGGATTTGAATATCTGCAACACTACGAAACGAAAGGAAACCTTGAAAAAGCCAAAAACACGTTTGAAAATATACTTCAACAAGATAACCAGAATGCCGCCGCTACATCGGGTTTATCACTTACATTCATGAGGATGTATACCAGTGATAATGATGACCCTGAATTACTTAGCAGAGCAAAAAACACCGCTGAACTTGCGTTATCACTTGATCCTCATCTGGCGCTAAGTCAATTGGCAATGGCAAAAATAAATCAACATCAAGGTAAAATTGGTGAAGCTGAAACTTACTACAATAATGCGTTGGAACTTTCCCCAGCTGATCAAGATACAGTAATTGGACTATCTGATCTTTATATTAAAACAGACAGAACGGAACAAGCAATTGAGTTACTAAACTCAGCACTTGAGACTGACCCAGATAACGCGAGATACATGGACGAAATCGCTGTTTCTTATTATCGGCTTGGTCAATATGAAAACGCAAAGGAGTATTTTCAAAAATCAATACATATTAGGCCGGACAATCCATACTCTTACGGAAATTTAAGTGGTATTCAACATTTGCTTGGCGAGACCACTGATGCAATTATGACATTGCAGGACGGTTTGAAAATTAGACCTACAAAACAGCTTTATAGTAATTTGGGGACTTACTATTTCTTTTTAAAACAGTACCCTCAATCGGTGACAGCCTATGAAAATGCAATCAACCTTGAAGGCGGTGTCAATGATTATCAAATATGGACAAACCTTGCCGACGCATATCAAATGATTCCGAGCCTCGAAAGTGATGCAAAGGAAGCTTACACACGCGCATATCAAATACTTGTGAAACAAAGACCCGATTGGCAGAACGATAATCAAACAAGAACGAGAGCGGCGCTGCTTAAGGCGAAATCAGATGAATTGGAAGAAGCATCCGGAATAATCATGCCACTTATCGAAAGATCCGACTTAGCGCCGGATGTATTGTTCCGAATTACCCAGATACAGGCAATTCGCGAAGACCAGAATAAAGCACTGCAATTTCTGGATAAGGCGATTTCTGCTGGTTACCCAATTTCAGAGATTGAAAACACACCTGAGCTTTTTGAGCTGAGGCAAACTAAAGAATATCAATTACTTATGACAAAACATGAGGGAGAAACCAATGACTCAAGTTAGATTCTTACAGTTGGAGTTAGATGTTACACAGGAAACTGATCAAATAATATACACAATGCAAAATCAGCCAGAAAGAAAAGGGAGATACAGTGGGGCATATGTCCTTGGCCCAGAATATGTTGTTGTTCCAGTACTTGTTGTAAGTGGTTTGAAAGACAGCGCAAATATAGCCGATAAAACTCACCTTATCATTGTGACAACCCCTAAGGCACAAAAGAAAACACAAAAATGTTCCCCTTTTGCCAATGATTATATTTCGACCGTGTTTCAGAACTTTGTTCTGCCGGAACATTCGAAGCTCGACTACAACTATAAACCACCGAAGGGCTTTTTTCCTCCACAAGAAGGAACCAAAATCTATATTCCAGAAGCAGCTGACGGCTATCTTCAGGTGCCAGGGATCGAAGTTTGCACAATACATGAAGAACTTATCAGCTGGAAATTATCTGGCTTTCTTGCCTTGCACAGAGAAGGCGACGATAACTCCTTTGACGAACAAGTACTCTGCTTTGATCCAGAAGTGATCATCGACACAGGATGCTAAACGCCAACGTGCAATCAGGTCACCAGAAGAATGCCTTCCTTTAAGGTATAATCTTTTTCTGGTGACTTAATATACATTCGCACAACCTCCCAATAACGCTGGCCACTTGCTTGTTTTTCAACAACGTCATATGTAAGCGTACCGCGGGGCGCATATATTTTCGCCTCAATTCCATTTTGAATGAATACCCGATGAAGATCGCGGGCAAAATTGCCATATATGGAATTGTCCTGTGCCTGCTCACCCACCTGACACGCCATCAGATAAATACTGTTAAACGAACCGCTTCCAAACCCCTTGGATACAAGTGTCTGGTAAAAACCCTGCGCATTAAATCCAGCAAATGTATCTTTGTTACCATGACTGTTAACGATTAAATCCTTACCGCGGTCACTATTTGATGCTGAAAGCGCATCACCGGCCAACATATTGAGAGCATGAGGATCCGTTGTTTTGAAATAGGCTTGTAGTGCCTTTAGTTTGGCGCCACGTTCAGATTGCGAATCTCCCGTTAATCCGTAGTAAATAAGCATTATTGTTTCCTTTCAATAGAATGATGTTTACCCGGATCAAGATAGGCCGCCAGGGTAAAACTGTTTTGATATAACCGTATTGTTATCGACTTTTATGTCGATTTGCCCCACATCCCAATGCGCGTTCAGAAACGGACTGAGGATATAGTTTGTTTCGAACGTAATTGAGTTTGATGTATGCCAGGCCAGAATTTTTCCGGTGGGTTGACCGTCCAGTCTTCCGCCCTTTCCATCATTGATAAAAAACGTAATTTTTGCTGGCTTGTCCAGAATATCGGATCCATGGGTAAAGTCAGTCGATGTTGTTATTTTCCAAAATTGAGGCATTTTCTTCTCCTTTTTAAGTATGATCTTTAAATTTTCACACAGTTTCACTGTGCCTTTCTGCTACTCCAGAACGACCGCGATTATCACCGGGCTTTCATCAGTGTTGGATAATTTAACCGCTGGTTCTGCTGGATTTATGCTGGCGTCCTGATCCACTTCTACCGGGACACCCAAAGCATGTAATTTGGTTCCTTCAAGTTGTTTCATGGTATTTTCAAACTGGTCCATCGCTGGATGGAGAAAATCGAATTGCGGTTTGTAAGCAACAAGAAATGATGCGACACGCCCGCGCAATAAACCATTTTCACCAAAGAAAACATCGGGATCTTTCACACAAGGTTTACCCAATTTGACCAAGCTGGAATTGTACCAGGCGCCAGGTGATATTATGATTTGACCCCATGCCTCTGCGCTGATTGTGACCTTTTTAAAATCGGGCTGCTTTATTGTTTCGCGTTTATTCTCACGCACTCCAACGATTGGATTTGTATGTTGCCTGAGGTTAAGTGAGAAGGAGCCTGCATTTGAAATCACGCCTGATTTCACTTTACTCGTCCAATGTTGTGCTGTGTCGGAAAGTGACCAGATCGGTGTCCATCTAAAAATTCCCGCTTTGCGAACCATCGTCCACCCCTCTTTGCATTGCGAAGAAGAAGGGGAACCTGTTGGTTTTTTTATCATTTCTTTTGCGTTTTCCAGTATGCTGGATGCAGGAAATTTATCCACATCGATACATTCCAGAAACGCCCTGTAATTGCCCGAGTAACTATCTGATGAGGTGGCATATTCATCACCCGCCGTCATGGACTGGGGCATCATATCTGATAATTGGATCTGCTCGAAATTCAGCGAACCGCTGGTCGCTGTCGGCCAATCCCAGACAATGGCCGGAGTAACGATTTGAGTCGCAGTCGTTAGAGGCACCGGTTGAAATACGGCTTTTCTTTTTGCAAGGCTCCTTGCTTTTAAATGTGCCGTTGGCTGCGGCGTCCGATTGGCCAGCCGCAAGACTTCACCAGCGAACTCCGCGTGCAATTCCTGCATATTTTTGGTTGTTTCATCAATCATCAGATTTCCCCGACGGGTAAGTCTGGCCGGTCCCGATTTTAAAGCGGGACCGGCCACATTTTTACCCATACCGGAGCATCCAGTACCGTGTAGTGCGTGCCTGCTACTAACCGTTCGACCTGAGCGTAACTGCTCATGGCCAGAGGTAACAGGGCAATGACCGCGATGAATTGAAGGGTCAAGCGAATTAGTCGTTTCATATTCAGTCTCTGTAAATCCAAGTCTGGGTGAATGAAAATCTGTTCGGTTGATGTGAAAACACTAGCACAGACCCTGATTCCTTACTATTCAGCTGATCTCGAAGGACCGACGTCTGTCTCAGTTTCTTTCCGCGAAGCTTTAGTGCAAGCCGGAAACGTAGTTGGCCAGCGCCTCCAGTTCAGCATCTGTCAGGCGTTCCACCACGGTACGCATCATGGCGCTGTCATCATTGGCGCGTGCGCCGGAGCGGAAATCCTTAAGCTGTTGCAGGGTGTAATCAGGATGTTGTCCACTGAGCGATGGAAAACCTGCCGGGCCGTTACCCGCGCCGTCTGGAGCGTGACAGGCAGAGCAGGCGGCTACTGAAAGGTCCTTGTTGCCGGCCCGATAGATGGTTTCCGCCAGTTCCAGGTTGTCCGCCTCGGCGCCTTCCAATACCACTTCCTGGGAGGCATACCATGCCGCGATATCTTCCATATCCTGTTCACTGAGAGCCGCCACCATGGGCGCCATGATGGGACCGGGTCGGGCACCGGATTTGAAGTCCATCAATTGCTTGAGCAAATACTTCTCATTCTGTCCGGCAATTTTAGGATTCATAGCCAGCGGGCTGTTGCCGTCCATACCGTGGCAGGTTGCACAGAGTGCTGACTTGGCCTGACCCGCCTCGGGATCTCCCTGGGCTACAACCAGGCTCGACATCAAGCTGAATAGTGCTGTTAAGGTCAGTGCAAAAAAATTCTTCATGGATAGTCCTGAATTACTTCTATAACAATGGATCCGGCTTTGTGCGCTTGCTTCGGTCACACACTTGCTTTGGCCAAACAAAAGTGCCTTAATTCGCGGTCGCGGATTATAGCCTAAATGCGGTAGTGGCTCCATTCAAATCAAAGACTTAGTTTCCCGGCCTTTCCTTTAGATCCAAGCTTGCTCCGATCACGGCTCCGCTGGCTCCATCGGGCGCTGCGCAACTCGACCTCGCGCAACGCGCTCGGGACTCAAACAGTGCTCACGCTTTGTCCGACTACGCCTGCCTCGCCAGACGTGATCTAATTGTCGCAAG
>JANQJN010000038.1 GCA_028281625.1 Emcibacteraceae bacterium
GTATTCATGGAAGAATAAGTATCACCGTCCCTTACAAAATGCGCTGTTTCGAAGGAACCATCATGACTGCCGCGCATGCCCGCTTTGTCTGGTGGATAATATCCCGAACTATCCTGCATCGGTTTATTTTCATCAAGCGCCTGCATCGCTTTTACCAGCGATGGACAAAGAATTGCCCCGGTAACCGCAATAGATGCCCCGCTTAAAAAATCGCGGCGCATAATCTTCCGATCCATCCCTAACTCTTTATCTGTAAAGCGACTTTTTGTCATTCTGTTCCCTATTTCAGTGTTTATTTCTGCATTTTGTTACAATATAACTACTTCAAATTCATTGCATTTGCAATATTTTATTGACTTTACACATAAAGTAATTTCGCTTACCCTGAGCATTACACAAAAGGATAAAAATGAAAAGCAGCACATTTGAAAAGGTCGCCTCAGAGAATCCGGAAACACTCGGATTTGAAAATCCGGTTAAGATCAATTATCTGGTGACCGTTGTTGCCAACCTGATGGCCTTTGGCGGATCCAAGCGCAACATGGAACGCTGGGGTCTGACTATTATACAGCTACGGATCCTCGGCCTGCTCTGGCAACTCGGCCCCATGACATTAAGTGACATTGCACAGACCATCCATCATGAACGCTCCACCCTTAGTCGCGCGGTTACATCGCTCGAAAAAGACGGGCACATAGAAAAACAGCCCAACCGCCGTCATAAAACCAGCCCGTTTCTGGTGCTAACCGACAAGGGTACAAAACTGATTGAGGACATCAATCCCGTTTACCGCGAACGAGCGAGTAAGCTCACCGATGTGCTCAGCGAAAAAGAAAAGAAAAGCCTTATCACGATCCTCGAAAAACTAAAAGACCATATGGAAGATTTGAAAGCGTTTGAGGATCTGGACTAACAATTACTTTAATTCAATTCTTCGCAGCGTTTCCAGATTTGAATGTACCGCACAATCACCTGTTCCAATAAATGAAACCTGTGCTCCTGTTGCATAGGCAGTCAACAACATAGAGTGGATTTTCTCATCCGTTGATGATGTTAATGGAAGGGCAAATTCCCAGCTCGTATTTGTATGACAGGTGGGTGTATTCAAAGTATGTGCTTTATCCAAATTAATGAATAAGATATCACCCAAGTTTTTATCCACCATCAAGTTTGTAACTTTGGCATTATTAATCGTTTCAGCATACAAACCTGCCGGAGCCATTCCTGTCGCCAAACATAATATTACAATCAAACTCTTCATTGATTTCCCCCTGGTATCGAAAATATTAGGTCATTATAATTACATAATTGTAAGCATTGAACAATATACTAATACTAATTTACGTTATAAGCCAAATATTGGTCCGCAAGGACTTCCCTCACCGCTCGGTGCGCTTCATCGATGGCAACATCAGTGAATGGATTTCCTCCGGCGTCCGAATTGGCAATGGACATGCGACCAAGCTTTTTGCTAGCCACCGCACAGGGACGATCGTCAGTGGCATAGAAACACCAATGCATGGGTTCGGTGAGTGTATTATAAATATAGGCATTGCCGTGCGGCCAGCGGTTGACTGTAATCGCCGCAATATCCCGCGCCGCGTCAAAACCGCCCGCACCCAACATACGGTTTAACTGATCCCGGATGTTATATTCAAAGTCACTGAAGGGTGTATTGAACAGTTCCGTCCTTCCTGCGAGCAATTGAGTACGTCTATCCGCCCCCGGCATACAGGGGGCACGGTGCATTTTCACCACCACCGGTTCGTCTGGATCGATGGGCGCCTGATAATCCCCGTAACTTATCGGCATGTGAAGGCTAGTGGTGGTGTGGTACTCACCGGGGCTTTCGATGCTGGAAACACCCAGATTATGAAAGGCCCGCCCATTTCGAAGCAAGACATTGGTATAAACCCTTGGCGCCTTGATGCCATATCTCATGGCTTCGCGTTGCTCTTCCGAAAACTCGCGGCAAATATAGGGGATCACCATATGCCAACAGGCAAAAATCACGTTTTTTGCCTTGATTTTCTTGGCACCGTTCTCACCCATATACGTCACTTCCACCTGTTTTGCGGTCTTTGGATCGCCCAGATGACGGGTGTTGATCACGGTGCTATTCAGGCGGATACGGGTATTGTTCCCATCCCGGTCAAGGGCGCTATAGTCCGTTGGTGCCATCATTAGGTCTTCAAGGCTGCTGCCCGGGATCGCATTCGGGATCAGGCACCGGACCGCCATCCGCGCGATGGTGGCGTTACCATCAGGAAAATAAACCGATTGTTCCCGGTGTTCATGTTCGCGCCCATGGTGGGAGCCACCAATATGATGGATCGGCGCGATTTTGCCGGTTGGACGTAAATTCAAATGCTCAAATCCAGGAAAACCGCCCTGCTGCCACAGATAAAGCGCCGGCACCTGCTCCGGGCTCATGTAAAACCTAAAATGCGTCCGTGACTGGAAAAAGGGTAAGACGCTGGGATCAAGGCCAAGATATTCGGTCAGGTAATCATCATAGCTTGTAAGCGCCAGTTTGGTCTTTTTGTCCTCATCATTCAGTTCAAGAAGCGCATCAGCCGATACCTCTTCCCGATAAAGCCTAATCAGGTCAGCCCTTGTTTTTTCTGCAAGCGGAGTTTCATCGATAAAATCTGGCCATTCCATGCCATCTGGCCGCCGCACCAACCCCTCCGCGCCAAAGGTATACTCATCAAACCAGGTGGAACGGCCCAGACCATTATTTCGGTAATAGCGGACCTCATCGCGGGTCTTTTCATGATAATCCCAGATATCAATGCCAAGTTCCCGAAGGAACCCCATTGCAACCGCGCTATAATTTGTTGGCTGCTCAACGTTAAGTGTGCCACCATTTACCAGGATCTTGCGGCCATCCAGTTCATATTCGTTGCGTTTGGCGTGCCCACCAAAATCATCATGATTTTCGATAATTAGTATTTTTGCGTCCTCACCTGCTGACTGTCGGTAAAACCATGCGGCGGCAAGCCCACTAATCCCGCCACCAACAATTACCAGATCATACTCTTCGTTTATCTCCAGACCTTCAATCATTCGACCATCACGGATGGTATGGGATGCTTCAAAGGATCCCGTGTGACTGCCTCGTAGTCCGTCAAGACCGGGCGGGTAGTATCCGGGTTTGTTCTGAGCCTGAATAACACCGTCCTGCGCCAAAGCTGTCGGACCCAGTGCTGCGGCGGCCACCCCAATGCTTACACCATTTAGAAAGTCACGCCGGTCGATTTTCCGGCTCATTCCCAATATTTTATCGTATTTTTCGCCCATGCTGTCTCAAAAGGGATGATTTTACTTTTATTATTTTGTAACTATGGTTGGCATCATAAGGAGTAGAAAACAATATGGTCAACCGTATCGTTGCAATTATATTTTTATGCTTAACCACAGCAGCGCATGCGGAGATTCAGCAGATTACGCTGAAAAGTGAAATATTTGCCAATGAACGAACGCTCAGGGTTTATTTACCGGATGGATATGACGCTGACCGCACAGAGCCCTACCCTGTGCTTTACATGAATGACGGACAGAATCTCTTTTCCGCTGAGACCAGTATGACAGGACAGGAATGGTACATGGATGAAACCCTGGACGCCATGATCGGCAAAGGCGTGCCACCAATGATCGTGATAGGAATCGATGTGAATAGTTACGCAGATCGCGGAAACGAATATCTACCCTGGCCCGATGAATATTTAAATCCATATATCGAAGAACCCAATGGCAAGAAATATCCAGACTTTCTAGAAACAGAAGTGCTGCCGCTTATCGAAGATAATTATAATGTGGGAAAAAGCCCGGAGTATAGGACACTGGGTGGTTCTTCCTACGGTGGACTGATCACCATGTACACAGCGACTGAGAAGGATCTGTTTGCGAATTACCTGATCGAAAGCCCATCCTTTTATGTAAAAAAAGGTGAAATTTTTAAAATATTGCGTAGAAAGGAAATTAGCGCTAACAAAATCTATATGGGTATCGGCACTCACGAAGGCATGTCAAGCTGCGAACAGGCCGCCAACGAAGAGGCGGTTGATGACATGCGCCGTGCTGTGGAACTAATGAAGGGAAACTTCAAGCTTTACGATGTGGTTGAAGACTGTGGCCTTCATTCTGAAGAATATTGGGGCCGCCGCCTGCCCACGGCACTGATTAATTTATTTGGGAATTAAAGTTTAATGACATCGCGATTATCAGAATCCGGTTTTGGCTTGGAACTTCAGGACGTCGACCTTGCTGATCTTAATGATCAGATAATAGAGCGTGTCACTAAGGCCTTTTATGCAAGTGGCGGTGCTCTACTTATTCGGAACCAGGAGCATTTGACACCAGAAAACCTGCGTGATTTTGTGGCTCTGTTTGGCACAGTTGAGAAGAACGAAAAATATAATCCTGATTTTTTAATGCCGGACTTTCCGGAAATTCTCCGCCTTGGAAACTTAATGGAAAATGGAAAGCGCGCGGCACTTTGGATTAAATCCGATGATGTGCTCATGTGGCATTCCGATGATACATTTCGTGATCCGCAGCCCATTGGATCGTGCCTTTATTGTGTAACGGCGCCACCAACTGGTGCCGCAACATGGTTTGCCGGCATGACCCATGCTTACCAAGCCCTTTCGGATGACCTCAAAAAAACGATAACTCCACTTACCGCCCTGCATTCATATGATCATTTGAATGAATTTCTGCGTCTTTCAAACCCGCATCGACCGCCTTTAAGTGAAGAACTGCTGAAAGAATTACCCCCCATTGAGCGCCCACTGGTCGTAAAACACCCTGTTACAGGTAAAAAGGCGCTCTATGTCACACCTATTCATATGGAATCCGTAAATGGTATGACTGAAGAGGACGCCAGGCCACTCCTCAATCAGTTGCTGGTGCACGCGACCCAACCCCAGTTTACCTTCGCCCATGCCTGGAAGTCGGGTGATTTGGTTCTCTGGGATAATCGCTGCGCCATGCATGCACCATCACCCTTTGATGCGGACAAACACGACCGACTGATGTACCGCCTAACAATCAATGGCGAACAAATTGAAAGTGCTGCAGAGCAAAGTTAACTAAAACTGGGTCTTTTTATAAACCCGTGTCATTACACGAATCTGCTTTTTTTCAATAAGCTTTAAAATCAGAATCCAGCGCTTAAGTTCATCATTAAACCCTTGCAGTAAATCGATATCCCTGGGCAGGTCTTCAAGGGTCACCCTGGCGCGCATTTCTTCCAGTCGGTCGTTTAGAATATTTTCCCAGTGATCAGAATGATCCTGCTTAAAGGAAACACCAAATTTTTGTTGCTCCATAATGTTTTCTGTGCGCTCAAAAGGAAAAACAAAGTCGAACTCATCGACAATTTTTTCTCGGCCTTCTACCGGCACAAACTCTGATACGACGATATAGCCATCTTCAACGGTTTTATTATAAATATTCTTGCAGAACTCCTTAAACTTCATATCCGGTGTATTGACGATCGGAAACAAATGGCAGTAAGCCGCTCTTTCAAACATGGTGATGATATCAACTACCCGCTCCACTTTGTTAGTGAGCTGGTTATAGGCAACATTTTTCACGACTTCGGTGTGATTATCGTCAGGCGGAATAAAATATTGAACGTAAGGTCCGTTCCTCTCCGCAATTGTACACATGTCGGTGCCGCACCGCGGATGGTACATGCGAAGTGTACGCCGGCTATCTACGCCAATGGCAGTCAGAATTTTTCGGTAATTTTCCCCCATGGCCGGATGGTACGGCCGCTTGTTCCAAAAAATCCCCCGGCCGGTGACACGCGCAACATGCTTTCGTTCTATTTCCGCCTTTTCGGCTGCCTCTTTTTTAACGGCCGCGCGCGCGCGCTGCTTTTCGAGCAGAAGACCTCTCTCCTTTACCCGCGCAGGAAAAAGCATATCCAATATTGAATTATAAAGATCTTCTATTTTCTCAAGAACAGAAGGGTTACGCTTCTTACTCATAAACTACCTCACAATCCCACTTGTGCAATTAATGAACTCAACTACCATTACAAAATTAAATTAAATAAGTAGCAACTTTATTAATTATTGGTTCAAAGTTTAATCGTTTACTGAAGAATAACTCGTTACAAACCGAGTAAATCAGAGGCATTCCCGCCAACCATTTTTCTGATTTCCTCGTGGCTATAGCCAATATCAAGGCAGGTGGCGATCACATTTTTAA
>JANQJN010000044.1 GCA_028281625.1 Emcibacteraceae bacterium
ACCAGTGGTGAACAACGTCTTAGTAATTTTATGCTGTGGCAAGCCGCTTACGCGGAGTTTGTGTTTCTGGATGTACTGTGGCCAGATTTTAATGATGACAGCCTGCTTGACGCCATCGACGAGTATTTCAAAAGGGACAGGCGGTATGGCGCCAGACCCTGAAGCAACTTCCCCACCCGAAAAAAGTAATTTGTTGACACGTGTCATTTCTGCATTGGTGATGCTTCCCATTGCCATTTATGTAATGCTTACAGGGGGGCTTCCTTTTTTTATTTTAGTGACTTTGCTCACTATTCTCATTTTGTCGGAATGGAACGGAATAGTGGAGCAGAAGCCATTGTCGCTTTTGGTGTTGGTGAAAGTAATATGTGCTGTGTTGTTGCTGCTTGCCCTAAATTTCGGCAGTCCTTACCTAATCTATTCCTTTATTTGCAGTGTTGTTTCGGTGCTTACCGCTGCATATTTGCTCAAGGCGAAAGTTATCTGGGCGCTAACTGGATTTTTGTATGCTTTAATCCCATCGGCGGCCTTTTTGCTGATCAATGAAAGCTATGGTGGGGTGGTGATCCTTTGGATGATGATTTTAATCTGGTCTATGGATACAGGAGCCTATTTTGTCGGAAAAAACGTTGGCGGGCCAAAAATGTCACCGAAAATTAGTCCTAACAAAACCTGGTCTGGCCTCATCGGCGGGGCGATTACTGCGATGATACTGGGTAGTGTTTTTGGTTATTATATGAAGGATGCGAATACGCTGATCTTTAATGATGCCACAATTTTGCTCATTTTAAGTGGTCTTCTCGCCTTGTTAAGCCAGGTTGGTGATCTCGCTGAATCTGCGGTCAAAAGGACTTTCAAGGTTAAAGATTCCGGCTCGATCATCCCGGGACATGGTGGTGTGATGGACCGCATTGATGGAGTATTATTTGTTGCTCCCGCTGTTCTTATGGTCGCATATGTGATATACGCGCGATGAAAAAAGTTAAGTTTTGATATGAATGTAACGTTACCAGAAATAGATCGCCTTAAACTGGCTGAAACAGACAAAACGAAATCTGTGACGATTCTTGGCTCTACTGGGTCTATTGGCTGCAATACGCTCGACCTTGTTTCCCGCGATAGAGAGAAATTTACCCTAAAAGCGCTAACTGCAAATAAAAATGTTGCAAAACTAGCCGAACAGGCAATCGAATTTGACGCAGAACTTGCCGTTATTGCTGACGACAGGTTGCTTGGTGCACTCAAGGAGGCATTGTCAGGGTCTGATGTGCGTGCTGCCGCTGGTGAAAGCGGTCTTAATGAAGCAGCAAATATGGACGCTGACTGGGTTATGTCCTCAATTGTTGGCGCAGCAGGCTTAAAGCCAACCTTAACCGCGGTGCGCCGCGGTGCAACCATAGCGCTTGCCAACAAGGAATGTTTGGTGTGTGCAGGTGGCTTTATGATGGAACAGGTCAAGGACTATGGAGCCACTATCCTGCCTGTAGATTCCGAACATAATGCAATTTTTCAAATTTTTGACTTCGAGCATCCTGAAACAATTGACAAAATTACGCTTACGGCGTCAGGTGGACCCTTCTGGAATACGAATGTTGCGAAGCTTGCCGACATCACACCTCAGCAAGCCGTAAATCATCCAAACTGGTCTATGGGGGCGAAAATATCTGTTGATAGCGCCACCATGATGAATAAAGGGCTGGAGCTCATAGAAGCTTATTATTTGTTCCCGGTTGGCAAGGAACAGCTGGACATACTTATTCATCCACAATCAATCATTCATAGTATGGTCTCCTATGTGGATGGTTCAGTGCTGGCGCAACTAGGAACACCTGATATGCGCACGCCGATTTCCTATGCGCTTGGCTGGCCAGACCGTATGGAGACGCCCTGTAAGAAACTGGATTTGGCGGAGATAGGAAATTTAAGCTTTGTCAAGCCTGATGATGAGCATTTCCCATCCCTTAAAATTACACGAGAAGTGTTGCAAAATGGCGGAAGTGCGCCTACTATCCTCAACGCTTCCAATGAAGTTGCTGTTTATGCTTTCCTCGAGGGGAAAATTGGGTTCCTGGATATAGCAAAAATAGTAGAAAAGACTTTGACAAAACTTAGCTTTCACAAAGTGACGAGCTTGGATGATGTACATGAAGTTGACGAACACGCGCGGCATGCCGCGCTTGAGCTTGTAACAGGAATGAGTAAATAGATGGATTTTTTAATGGCGACAGGCCAGCCGTTGCTGGCATTTCTCATTGTTTTGACGGTGCTCGTTTTTGTACACGAATGGGGACACTATATTGTTGCCCGGATTAATGGTGTTCGTGTTGAAGTGTTTTCTGTGGGATTTGGCCCGGAAATATGGGGATACAATGATAAACATGGAACCCGTTGGAAGATTAGCTGGATTCCGCTGGGTGGCTATGTGAAGTTTTTTGGTGATGCGACCGAAGCCAGTACGCCCGATCAAAGTTTGATCGAAATGTCTGAAGAAGAAAAGGCGGTTTCATTTCACCACAAAAACCTCTGGCAGAAATCCGCGATTGTATTTGCCGGTCCAGCGGTAAATTTCCTGTTCGCGATCCTGATTATTGCCGGCATGTTTTTTACTTATGGCCGTCTCGTAAATCTACCGGAAGTTGGTGGGGTCGTTGAGGGCGGTGCAGCGATCGAAGCAGGAATAGAAGCCGGTGATCATATCATTTCAATTGATGGGGATCCCGTCGAGAGCTTTCGCGATATTACAACCCATTTAATGCTCAAAGTTGAAAACGATGTGACTGTTGTCCTGCTTCGTGATGGCAAAGAGCTGACATTCGATTTCGAACTTAATGTGTTGGAATCCACAAATCTACTTGGCGAGAAAACGCAAATTCGTCAAATTGGTATATACAGTAATCCTGAAGCACGCGAGGTGATTGAATATGGCTTGTTCGGAGCGCTTTGGCAGGCCACGATAGAAACAAAAAATCTTACCTTGGATAACTTAAAGGGAATGAAGCAGATACTTGTAGGTGATCGTTCGCCTAAAGAACTGGGCGGTCCCATTTCCATCGCACGTGTTGCGGCGATTACGGCTGAGTATGGAATTGTGCAATTTATAAATTTTATGGCACTTGTATCCATTGGCCTTGGGATGATCAATTTGTTCCCGATCCCTATGCTTGATGGTGGGCATTTGCTCTATTACGGCATTGAAGCCGTCAGGCGAAAGAAAATGAGCCTCGCAGCGCAAGAATTTGGTTTCAAGATAGGCGCAGTTGTAGTATTAAGCCTGATGATTTTTGTATTTTATAATGATATTTATAAGTCGCTCTATCCAGGCGGGTAAATTAAGGTAAGAATTAGTGGTATTACATAAAAATAAAGTCACACTGATGAGTTTGGTTTTCGCGCTGATCCTGTTTCTTGGATCCAGTATGGCGAAGGCTCAAGTGCCGGCTGCTGCTGCACCGGTGGGTGTGGAAATTACAGGCATCGAAGTAAGCGGTAACCAGCGCATCGAATCTTCCACAATTGAATCTTATCTGCTCCTGAATATTGGTGATCTTTATACAGAACAGCTCGGTGATGCATCACTGAAGCGCCTGTATAGTACGGGGCTGTTTTCTGATGTTGATGTTGGACGTCGCGGAACAACTTTGGTTATTGCGGTTACGGAAAACCCGATCATCAACAGAATCGTATTTGAAGGTAACAAATATAAAGACGATGACGACCTCTATGAGGAGATTGAACTTCGTCCACGTGTCGTATTTTCCCGTGCTAGGGTAAGAGCCGATGTGCAGCGTATATTGGAAATATATCGGCGCGGTGGCCGTTTTGCGTCTGCTGTAGATCCAAAGGTTATCCAGCTTGACCAAAACCGGGTGAACCTGGTTTTTGAGATTTCCGAAGGTGCAAAAAGCGTGATCGGAAAAATTAATTTCTTAGGCAACGAGAAATTTAACAACGATATCCTGCGGTCAAAGATGGTAACTGTGGAAAGTCGCTGGTGGAAGTTTCTTGCGACAGAAGACACATATGATCCAGACCGTCTTACATATGATAAGCAGCTGCTTCGAGATTTTTACCGCGAGCAAGGATATGCGGACTTCAGAATTACATCTGCAGCGGCGGAACTGTCACCGGACAAAAAGTTCTTCTTTATTAATATGTCTGTGGAAGAAGGCGAATTATATAGTTTCGGCGACATTTCTGTAACAAGTCAGATTGAAGAACTGGAACCTGATCTCCTTGAACAGGTGGTCTTCACACGGGAAGGGGACCGTTACGATTCAAGCGCCATCGACGATTCTGTGGAAATGCTTAATGAAGTTGCCGGTCTTCGCGGTTATGCTTTTGTGGATATTCGTCCAACTGTACGACGAAACCGCGCAGATCGCACTGTTGATATCACTTATGTAATCAATGAAGCACCGCGCGTGTATGTGGAAGAAATAAAAATCATTGATAACGTGCGTACTCATGACAAAGTGATCAGACGCGAAATGCGTCTCGTGGAAGGGGACGCTTACAACTCTTCCAAATTGAACAGATCGGAAATTCGTGTTCAGGCGCTTCAATTCTTCCGCGAAGTGAATGTGGAGCAGATCGAAGGTACGGCAGCAGATAAAACCATTTTGGAAATTACGGTGGAAGAACAGCCGACCGGTGAACTTTCAGCTGGTCTTGGTTATTCAAGTTTTGAAGGACTTTTGGTTAACTTTAGTATCGCTGAGCGAAACTTGCTTGGTAAAGGTCAGTTTATCAGGCTGGGCACTCAACTTTCGAAGCGCCGCAAAGAAGTTGAGCTTGGCTTTACGGAGCCTTACTTCTGGGATCGCAGACTTGCGCTGGGTGCAGATATTTTCCTTCGCGATACCAACTTTATTGAAAGTGGTTTTAGAAACAAACAAGTAGGTACAAACCTGAGAGTTGGTTTCCCGCTGACTGAATATGTTGTGATGGGACTTTCTTATGGTCTTACGAGAGAAGACGTTCGTACAAGCACCTTTACCGACAGTCCATATATAGCAGATAATTCGGGTCGGTTCACAACGTCTGCTATTACCTACAGCCTTTCCTATAACACGCTGGATAATCCGCAAAAGCCAAACCGCGGTCAGCAGGCCATCCTTAGGCAGGAATTTGCTGGCCTAGGTGGAAATGAGAAGTATATCAGAACGACCGCGCAATATGATTTTTATACGCCGCTGATCGGTCAATGGGTGTTTAACATTGGTGCGGAAGGTGGCCATATCTTTGGTCTGGGACAGGACGTAAGACTGAATAAGCGTTTCTTCCTTGGGAACCCGCAAATTCGCGGATTCAAAGAAGCCGGTGTTGGTCCAAGAGAATATCGCGAAGGCTTCACAGAATTTTTCAATGGCTTTTCGCTTGGTGGTAACACCTTCTATAAAGCGACAGCTGAGCTATTTATCCCTCTGGGTGGAGGGGCACGGGACCTTGGAATTGAAGCAAGTTTATACGCTGATGTTGGTGCATTATTTGATATTGATGCGCAAGATAGCTTGATATCTGAAACAGGAGTGCTATATACAATGCTTGGAAATACGGCGGACCCTAGAGTTTCCGTTGGTATTGGTTTTTCATGGAATTCACCGTTCGGGCCGTTCAGAATTGATCTGGCCAAAGCGATAAGACATCAACCAAGTGACGAAACGGAATTTTTCCAGTTTAACGTCGGAACGAGATTTTAAAATGACTAGATTATTGAGTACAAAAAAACTACTTGTATTGCTTGCGGCCGTAACTGCTTTTGTTGCCGGCACTACAGCTTTGGCGCAGGAAATTCCAAACGCCAAGATCATTGTTGTGGATACAAGGTTGATCAGCACTAATTCCGCTGTTGCTCAGGACATGAACAGACAAGTTAATCAAATTAACACTGATCTTGCCGCAGAAATTCAGGCACAGGAAGCTGAGCTTCTAGCAGAACAACAAGAACTTCAGCAACAGCAAGCATTGCTTCCGCCGGAAGTTTATAATCAAAGAGATCAGGAATTCCGCCTAAAAGTATCTCAGCATCAACAAAATTTGCAGCAAAAGCAGCTCCGTTTGGAGCGCGCATTTATGGATGCTAATGACGAGGTACAGCGTGCACTTAAGCCAATCCTTCAAAATGTGTTGCAGCAAACTGGTGCGACTATGATGATTGAAAAAAGCAATGTGATGGAACAGATTCCAGGTCTTGATGTTACCACACGCGTGATCGAGCAACTTGACTTGGCGCTACCAACACTGGAAATTGAATTACCGCCGGAGCCAGCAGCAACGCCGGCGGCTGAGGCGCCAGCGACGCAGTAGTTAATAAAATGACGTAATTGAGATAAACCTGCTTCCTCGGTAGCAGGTTTATTTCATTTTGCCGCTTTAAACTTTAACATTAGACTATTATAGTGAACAAAAAATAATATTCGTGGAAAACTCATGACTTCTGTATCTGGAAAAGTTGACGATATTGATATCAATCGTATCAAAGAATTAATCCCGCACCGCTATCCGATGCTGCTCGTGGATAGGCTCACCGAAATTAATCTGGGCGAAAGCGCAGTGGGTTTAAAAGGGGTGACGATGAATGAACCTTTTTTTCAAGGTCATTTCCCTGAAAAGCCGGTGATGCCCGGTGTGCTTATTGTTGAATCTATGGCTCAGACGGCTGCTGCCCTCGTTATGCTGAGTCTTGGTGAAGAAGCGGAAGGACGCCTTGTATACTTTATGTCAATTGATAGTGCGAAATTCAGAAAACCGGTCGAGCCTGGTGATATGCTTGAGCTACATGTAAAGAAAGAACAAAATCGTAGAAATATCTGGAAATTTTCTGCACAGGCGAAGGTGGGTGGAAACCTCATGGCGGAAGCCACATATACCGCAATGATCGCTAACTGATGGCCGCCGACTTTAAAATGCTCCACACCATGATCCGGGTAATGGATCTGGACAAGTCTATCGATTTTTATTGCAACTATTTTGGTATGTCACTCATCCGCCGAAAGGATTATCCAAGCGGTAAATTCACCCTTGCATTCGTCGGCTACGGCGATGAAGAAAATAATACCGTTATTGAGTTTACCCATAATTGGGACCAGTCGGAGCCCTATGAATTGGGAAATGCATTTGGTCATATCGCCCTTGGAGTTCCTGATATTTATAAAACCTGCGAAGAACTTGAAGCTGCGGGTGTAGAAATTCCAAGACCACCTGGTCCCATGAAACATGGTGGATCAGTGATTGCTTTTGTGCGAGATCCTGACGGTTATATGATTGAACTTATTGAAAAGAAATAAAAAAACCCGGCAATAGAGGCCGGGTTTTCTTTTGAATGTTTTAGGTTTTATCTGTTTTCTATGTCTACATAGGCCCGTTCTGTTTCGCCAATGAACAGCTGACGTGGACGGCCAATTTTCTGTGTCGGGTCTTCAATCATCTCGCCCCACTGTGAGATCCAGCCTACGGTGCGTGCAAGCGCAAACAACACAGTAAACATGGAGGTGGGGAAGCCCATGGCCTTTAAGATAATACCTGAGTAGAAGTCCACATTCGGGTAAAGCTTCTTCTCAATGAAGTAAGGATCTTCCAGTGCAATGCGCTCAAGTTCTTTTGCCACATCAAGCAGTGGATCGTTGATGCCAAGTTCGCCAAGCACTTCATTTGCAGATTGCTGAAGCACTTTTGCCCGCGGGTCAAAGTTTTTATATACCCGGTGACCAAAGCCCATGAGCCGGAACGGGTCAGATTTGTCCTTCGCTCTTGCGATAAATTCTGGAATACGGTCGACCGTACCAATTTCGCTTAGCATATTCAGACAGGCTTCGTTGGCGCCACCATGTGCAGGCCCCCAAAGGGACGCAATACCCGCAGCGATACAGGCAAATGGGTTCGCGCCAGATGATCCGGCAAGACGCACGGTTGATGTTGACGCGTTTTGCTCATGATCCGCATGCAGGATAAAGATTTTATCCATGGCATCAGCCAGAGTTTCACTTACTTTATAATCTTCACATTTTGGAACACCAAAGGTCATATAAAGGAAGTTTTCAGCATAGTTTAGATCATTGCGGGGATAGACAAACGGTTGACCGATTGAATATTTATATGTCATCGCAGCGATGGTCGGGATTTTCGCGATCAACCGGTTTGACGCCACGCGGCGTTGTTCAGGATCGTTAATATCGGTGCTGTCATGATAAAAGGCTGACATCGCACCAACCACACCACACATAATCGCCATTGGATGAGCATCACGCCTAAAACCAGTAAAGAAGCGCACCAATTGTTCGTGCACCATCGTATGATAGGTAATGTCGCGCTTAAATATTTCATCCTGCTCTTTGTTGGGAAGTTCACCATTTAGAAGCAGGTACGCCACTTCAAGAAAATCGCTTTTTTCAGCGAGTTGCTCAATCGGATAACCGCGATAAAGAAGTTCTCCTTTTCCGCCATCAATATATGTAATTGCGCTTTCACAACTGGCTGTAGATGTAAAGCCAGGGTCAAACGTAAACATATCTGTATCACGATAGAGTGTACGGATATCAATGACATCTGGACCGGTGGAGCCGCCGTAAATTGGTAGTTCGTATGTGTTTCCACGAACTGTTAAGGTTGCTGTATCATCTGCTACTGTCTTTTTATATTTTTCTTCCATATGTCTCCATCCTTCTGTCATTTATCGCTTTAATTCGTCTCTCATAGGGAAAAAGCGTTTATTTTTGGTTTCTTATATATGTTTTTATTACAATAATTGTTTACTTTTTATGAAATTAGCCAAATTTTATGTCTGATCCTTGATCCGGGTTAAGCTTTCGTCCTTTCCAAGCCACGCCAGAACTTCTGAAATTCCAGGACTAACATTACTGCCAGTGAGCGCCGCCCTAAGCGGTCCTGCCACTTTTCCAAAGCCAATTTCTTCACTTTCCACAAAATTCTCAATCACGGATTGAAGCGTATCTTTATTCCAATCGGATACGTCTTCCAAATTGCCATAAATTTTAATAAGTATTTCTTTCGCGTTGCCATTAAGCGCTTTCATCGCTTTCGGGATGATCTCAAGAGGCCGTTTAGCAAACAAAAATGCAGCACTGTCCGCCAGATCGATCAGGTTCTTAGCGCGGTTCTTAAGTTCGCCCATGGCGGCGACGAGTTTTTCATTTTCACCATCACTTAAGTTGCGACCAATTTTCTTCTCCAGGAACGGCAGGCAGCTTTGTGCCAAATTCGCATCACTGGCCAGTTCGCGCATGTAAATACCGTTCAGGTTTTCAAGTTTGGTAAAATCAAACCGTGATGGTGATTTTCCAACGCCGTCAAGGTCAAACCATTCTATGGCTTGCTCTTCTGAGATCACTTCCTCATCGCCGTAAGCCCAGCCGAGACGCAGCAGATAATTTTTAATTGCTTCCGGAAGGTATCCCATGTCCCGATACGCATCCACACCAAGGGCGCCATGGCGCTTTGAAAGCTTTGCGCCGTCCGGCCCGTGAATCAGCGGAATATGTGCATATTCCGGAAGATCCCAGCCTATAGCATTGATAAGTTGTGCTTGACGTGCCGCATTGGTCAAATGATCATCACCACGGATAATGTGGGTCACGCCCATATCATAGTCATCCACCACCACGGAAAGCATATAAGTCGGCGTGCCGTCTGCGCGGAGCAGGATCATGTCATCCAATTCTTTATTCTGCACCGTCACATCGCCCTGTACGTGGTCTTTAATGACAATTTCGCCGTTCCGGGGTGCTTTGAAGCGGATCACCGGATCTACTCCCTCTGGTGCCTCTGACGGGTCTCGATCACGCCAACGACCATCATATCCTAACGGTCTACCTTCGGCTTTTGCACTTTCGCGCATCTCCGCCAGCTCTTCCTTGGATGCGTAGCATTTATAGGCCTTACCTTCGGTCAGTAGCTGATGCGCCACTTCTGCGTGGCGTTTCCGGTTTGCATATTGAAAGACAATGTCATTGTCCGCTTCCAGGCCTAACCAGTTTAGACCATCAAATATGGCATCTACAGCATCCTGTGTTGAGCGTGCACGGTCCGTATCTTCAACACGGATACGAAATTCACCACCATGATGGCGCGTGAACAGCCAATTGAACAGTGCCGTTCGGGCACCGCCAATATGCAAAAAACCCGTGGGAGAGGGTGCAAATCGTGTAACAACTTTCTTCATATGTGTGACCATGAAGCTCCAATAGGATTAAATTTCGATTTTGTGCAGTGACCCGTTTGAAATACATCAGAAATGCTCAAATGATATAAATACCAACACTGCTTGATTTTGCTGTGCATTTACTAGCATATTATGGGTTGAAAATGGAAGCTTTTTCGTAATTTATTTTATGAATTAAACGGGGGTTTGGGGAATAGTTGCTTACATTCAAAAGTTAGAGAAATCATTCGAGCTTGAGCATGAACAATTTATGCTAATGGTGCCTGTTTTGCTCGGCGTTGGCATTGGTTCTTATTTTTCTGGTATATTAAGTTTTGGCCTTGCGGTGCCAGCCGGAATATCACTTCTTCTCCTTATCAGTCTCTATTTTATTAAGCGACAAAACAGCCTGTTAAAATATATACTCCTTTCACTGTTTTTTATTTGCGCTGGCTATGCAATCGCTTCTTATCGGGTTTATTCTTTGGCGACGCCGGTACTCCAGGATGAGCTTCGACCTACCAACATTTCAGGTACTGTGGAAAATGTGCATCTGTACGAAGATGGTAAGATCAGACTTACCCTTAAAGATACCTTCATTCGCGGTACAGAACCGCTTAGACATGTCAATGTGCGGGTCAACAAATTTGATGAAATGCCCTATGTAGGGGACAAAATCAAAATTCGTGCTGGGCTCATGCCGCCGCCAGGGCCAGCCATGCCTGGTGATTATGATTACGCAAGACAGGTTTGGTTTCAAGGGCTTGGTGCGGTTGGATACGCTGTTACCCCACTTGAAATAACTGAACGAAATGAAAATCTTTCGCGAGGGCTTGATCAGCTTAGACAGCGCATGGCGGAACGGATAAAGACCGCACTTCCTGGTGAGGTTGGAACCCTTGCAGCAGCGCTTACCACCGGAATACGGGGCGGAATGCCCGACGCCCTTGCAGAAGCGATGCGTGATGCGGGTCTTGCGCATTTACTTGCTATTTCCGGGCTTCATATGGGGCTGCTGTGTGGTGTGGTATTCTTTGCGGCCAGGTTTGGTCTTTCGCTTAATCCTGCGCTGGCACTTAACTACCCCATAAAAAAATGGGCGGCGGTGATAGCATCACTTGCGGGACTTGCTTACTTATTTATCAGCGGTGCATCGATTCCAACCATTCGCGCATTTATCATGGTTATTATCGTCTTTTTGGGCGTGATGACCGACCGTAAAGCTATTTCGCTACGCCTCGTGGCCATAGCTGCCACCTTTATCCTGATTATGACACCGGAAGCGCTGGTTGGCGTAAGCTTTCAAATGTCTTTTGCGGCTGTGGTGTCACTTGTGGTTGTATTCGAACGTTTTGGCAATGATTTTATGAACAAGTTTCGTGGGGACAGCGGTTTTCGGCAAAAGGTTGTCTATTTCGTTGTGGGAAGCCTGTTTACATCCTTAATTGCGGAGCTGGCCATTGCCCCATTTGCGCTCTATCATTTTAACAAGGTGGTGCTTTACGGACTTCTTGCCAATCTTGTGGCCATGCCGGTTATGGGATCCTGGGTCATGCCATGGATTGTGGTGACGCTTGTGCTGTTTCCCTTTGGTCTGGAAAAACTGGCGCTTATCCCCATGTCCTGGGGGCTGGAGGTGATCATGGGAACCGCGTATTGGGTATCAGGGCTTCCCGGCTCAACACTCGCCATCCCAGCCATTGATCTTAAAGCGTTGGTGTTTTTGGTGCTTGGTGCACTATGGCTGGGTATCTGGCGGCTGAAGTGGCGCTATCTGGGAATTCCCTTGATGGTGCTGGGTAGCTATTTCGCGTTAACGTATGTAAAACCCGATATTTTGGTGGATAATGTAGGTCGGACCATTGCCATTC
>JANQJN010000058.1 GCA_028281625.1 Emcibacteraceae bacterium
AATGGCGATGGGTCAGGAACTCGATGAGGCAAACGCCGCAAAGGATGTTCTGGGGCGGGTTTCGAAATCTCCTATCTGCCGTGCTTATGGCGCCGATAACAGCTGGCAACGGGGCCCTCGAATTCCCGGGCAATACCGCCATATGGGCCATGATCCGCGTCTGCCTAAAATGTCCAAAAAACCAACCCTGCTGGAATTTTTTGATAAACGCATCGGACACTCAAGTCACCTGTTACAATCCGCGCGGCTCGCGAAACTCGCGGACCTTCCTGAAAAGATGATCCTGGCTTGCCTGCTTCACGATATTTCGGTGACCGCCTATATCAATGGGGATCATGGCTACTACGGCGCTCAGCTCGTTGAGCCCTATGTAGAAGAAGAAATATCCTGGGCGATCCGCTATCATCAGGCACTGCGCTTTATTCCGGACCTTGATGTGGGTTATCCCTACCCTGAAGCTTATATTCGTTATTTTGGCGAAGATTACCGGCCCGAGGATTATATCCTTAAAGACGGCGAATATGCCCGTAACCACAAATGGTATATGACTGCGCGGCAAATCTGCATCAATGATGTTTACTCGTTTGATCCTAATGTGAATGTAAGCCTGGATGATTTTCACGATATCATCGCCCGTAACTGGCGTGATCCAGAGGAAGGCCTTGGCTACGACGGAAGCCCTTCTGCCCATATGTGGCGCACCATGATTTTCCCCAATAATTCGCTTTGAGACCTATATTAAATTTTTGCCAGCCGCTTGAATTAATTCAAAAATTCGTCAATCATAATTTCATGATTCGTGCTTTGGCGCGGTCCATCATCATTGCAAGCACAGCTTTAGGGGACAAAGGGAGGAATTATGAAGTCGAGGATTTTTAAACTTATTGCGCTTACGCTGAGTGTGGCGCTGATACATGTGAATACGGCCTTTGCACAGGACTATTACGCACAATTTAATGAAAACCGAGTTCACCACAATCTCTATCTTAAGATCCCCTTCCATCAGGATAAGTTTGCCAGGAAAAACGAAAATATGTTTCGTTTTGGCTATAGTGCGGAATTTCAGCATGGCCGGACGCTGGCAAATCCGTTTACCGAAAACAGAAATCAAATTCGCGCTGCATTAGCGAATATTGAGTTTTCGTCGCTCCGTGAAGGACGCTTTAATCTTGCGGGTATACCGTTTGCTGGTTTTAACCAAGATGGCTTATATGCAGGACAGGACGGCGAAGAAAGCGGATCAGCTGCCAACAACCAGCAATGGCGGATTATCGCCCTTGGTGTTGTTCTCGCCGCTGCTGTTTACGGCGCAAGTCAAAGTGGCACCAAACGGGTCCAGCCGGAAACATGTGAGCCCTTCCCACTGTCACCTTGCACTTAAGTCGCTAAAAATAAACTTCGTGGCGTGGGATTTCTTCCGCCGCGTTAAAATCATCAAGATGTAATCGTGCAATTTGAAGTTCAATAAAATCGATCATTTCCGGCGTATCGACCTGCTCGAGCGCACGTTCCTTCAAATTTAACTCACCAAGCACGAGGCGCGCAACGCCGTAGCCGCGCTTGTTATAATTGCCCTGCCTGAAGCGCATGGTGTCCGCCGCTTTATCGATCTGTGCGTTTAGCTGAGTGATAAATCGCCTTTTTCTCGATACAATCTGATTGGCCCGCACCAGCTTTTCCTGGCTCATAATTTTTTCATCTTTTGTGATCCTTCTTGAAAACGCGATCACATCTTCTGCTGTCACCAATTCAAGTGGTCCGCGTTCCAAATGCGCAAGCTTATTGGCGATGAAGTCGCTGGCCTCATCACTTTCAAGGTCTGTGAATGTGCCAGCAGCAAGGTGCCTCAGTACAACTTCATAGAGCGACAATTTGCGGTCATCTTTTTTACCATCAATGATGATCGATTTAAGTACGTCATAGATTTCATCATTCTCAAACGGGGCAAAATCACCGGTAAGCCCTACCCTGCGGTAAGCCTTCTGACATTTTTTATTATCCCAGACGAACTTTGCGGTACTCAGGATCAATTCCTCATCCGACCCGCTGAAGGTTACATATTCCCGCAGCCTGTCATAAGGATCAATTTCAGGAGGCGGGAACCACAGACTACTCCGGTAAAGAAAGGTGTCAAACACTGTCCAGGCTACAAAAAACAAAAAAATAAGTAGAAAAACAAAAGGAATAGCAAAACCGGCAATCTCTATCATCGCTCATTCCGTTTCATATTACCCTTCAATAGTTTACTCGCCCCTTGGCATACCAATTCGAAATGAGTAGATCTCGCTGGTGAAATGTTCCTGACCGCCCTGAACAAGGCGTTTTGCGTCTGTGTTAAATACCTGGACCAGAAAACCATCGCCGCTTTCTTGATAACTGACCGTTATGGCACCTGCTTTGGCCTTATAGTCTTCGACTTTGTCAGGGTCCCGCAGGCCGCCAAGTTCCTCGCCATAAATTTTGGCCAGCATAAAAGCTGCTTCCTCTTTTCCTTCCTGGTTCACGGTTCGGGTTCGCCGACTAAACCCATCGGAAAAACCGGTGCCAAAAACATCCACTGGTATGCTGTTTACCGTTGTATCATCCGCCGCCGCATCTTCAAGCCAGCTTACCGCCTGTGCAAACTGATTTTTTACCAGATAATCCATTCCAAGACGGAATTGAAACTCTTTTGAGCCCGTTGCCGCCATGCAATCCATATAAGCATAGCTGGCAACATCATAACTGCTGCAGTCTTCACTTGGCACTGTCGCGCACCCTGTGGCCAAAATGGCCAGGCTGATTAAAATTACTTTCTTCATAAATATCCTTAAAATTTACAGTCGCGTGTGGAAGCGGGCGCTTTATCCCTCCCCCACATACACCCGGAAGGTGTAAAGGTCAAACACGCGCGGCGGCTGGTCGCTGCTACGTTGGATGGTGGAGCGGCTTTTAACCCGCACCAAATATCCGTTGGTTGTTTCTTCGTAGGTGACAATTTTATTTTTGGCAACTTTCAAGTAGCGTTCCGCCTGGTTCGCATTGGGGCGGCCACCGATCCCTTCTTCATACATTTTAAAAAGCATATAGGCGGCTGCCTCATTACCATCTTCTTCCACATGACGGTCTCGATAGGTTGAGTTATCCGCCAGGCCACTTTGAAAGGCGTCATAGATCCGTACCGAGTAACTCGCTTCCTGTTTAGCGGACTTTTTGAACCAAGATTTCGCTTCACCGTAATCGCCGCGAACAAAATAATCCATCCCGAGCCGGAATTGAAATTCCTTGGAGCCCTGCTCCGCCTGGCAGACTTTAAACTCATCGCTGTTTCGGTCAAACAGGAAGCAATCCTGTTGCACGCTCGCACAACCCGTGATCAGAAAAAACATAAAAAGAAACAGAAACTTATGCATACTAACTTCTATAGAACGAATGCCGCACAAAATCAAAGTTCATTCAGATATTCCCTTATATCCTTAATGCGTTGTTCTACTAGCCCTCGTCCAGAATAAAGTCGAGACGAGTGATCACGCCGGGAACACTTACCGGTTCACCGTCAACGATTTTTGGCTGATATTTAAATCGCTCGACCGCGCGTATTGCGTTTCGCTCGAACACTCTATCGCTGCTTTCTACCACTACTACATTGGTGGTGCTGCCGTTCGGTGTCACTGTAAATTCAACCACCACATAGCCCTCAAGGCCCCGTTCGATTGCCTGGATGGGAAATTGCGGCGCCGCCCGAACGATCGGAATATATTCACCGTCGACGACAAATGAAATACCTGTGTCATCGCCCACTTTGGTCTCGTCGCCGGGATTAGGGGTCAAATCAACAGGGTTGATTACATTGTCATAATCATAATCCGTATCGATTATGGTTAGTGGTTCGGGCACAGGTATAAATTCCTCAGGTTTTAAGTCCTCCCGCTGGGGAGGTTCGACTGGCCGGACCTTGCCAAAATCGGGCTTGATGCGTTCAACTGGATCACTAAGTTGTAATTCCGCTGGAGCAATCAGCAGTTGAAGCATAAAAAACAATCCGAAAGTAAAAACGGATGCAAACATAAAAGATGCAGAGTATCGTATTATCATGTTAACCCCCTTTTGATAATGAATGATAGTATTACTAGTATCTACCTTAACGACTTCAACTGCAAATCACCATTTTGTGATGATCAGATTTCATCACCGGTGCGTTTTTGAATAAGGAACCGCCCGGTTTCCATGATACCGAGGGCCAGCATCTGTTCAAGGACTCTGCGCCTTTGCTCGTCTTCCAGTTCTTTACCATCCAGCCCTCGGATGCTGGTTATATTGTTCGGGTCCTGACCATAGGTGATTTCAAAATGATCTTCTTTTTCCATGACACGTACGAGCACGCCGCCTGCATCTTCGCGGTACCGCTCGGCGCGTCTCTCATTCACCGTTACTCCCTGCCCCAGCGTATACATCCGTGACAGCATATAGCGCGCCGCATTGTTGCCCGGATGGGCGTTGGGATTATCAAACCTGTGGATCGTGCCGTAGCTCTCGTTGCCAATGGGTGGCTGATAAATGGACATGGTCGGCGAAATACGTTCCGCCGACTGCTCAAACAACTTCCGTGCCGTATCAAATTCCCCGATCACATACATCTCCATGCCCAGCTGAAACTGAAATGCCTTGGACCCGTTGCCTGCCTGACACTCACGGTACTCAAACGTGCCAAATTCATAAGGCGTACAATCCTCCATCGGTATCGCGCAGGAGGTTAGAAGGAGAAGTGGGATTGTGAGAAATAGTTTACGAATAAGCGCCCCCAATACTGTTACGGGATCACTTTAGCCAAAATTACGATCGATGGAAACTAATAATCCCAGAACTGGAGGCCCTGTTCGACCCGCTCGCGCAGGCGTTCGGAGTTTACATCCTGTTTATATTCGCCGCTAAGCAGGTCGCGAAGCACGGTGAAGGCTTCCGAATAGCCCATTTTTTCCATGTAGCCCTTCTTGCGGCGGTAGCGTTCGGCCAGATAATTTTCCTTGGCGTTAATCTCTTCGATTTTTTCGCGGTCGCCGCGTTCATAGGCGGCCTTCGCCTGATCACAGAGCTCCTGAACACCGATCATGCTACGGAGGTCTTCAATCAGCTCGATCACCTCGTCGACGCTGGCGGGAACACCATGAAGCAGACTGCCGTCTTCGTTTCTGATTGGTCTATGGCGCTGAATAAAGTTGCGGGTTTCTTCGCTGTCGATATCCGGAAACACATCAGCCGCCACTTTACGCACGATCGCTTCCGACAGGAACAAGTCCCCCAGATACACGTCGCCGCCCAGTTCCTGCCAGTAACCCGTCACTGTTTCATGAATGGCCAGATATTCGTCCATATCGAAATAGCCGTCCACACCCACGCGCACGAATGCGCCATGCAATGTCTCATCTGTCCATAAGATCTCGCAGAGCTTGAAAATCTGCTCTAGAGTTGCTTTATCCCTGTTTGTCCCCCGAAAACTTCCATTAACCACTTCCGTCAAACTCCAAATTGGTGAGACAAAATAAATACTAGAAAAAACTAAAAGCCTTGTAAACAATGATTACAATTTAAATTATTTTGTGATTTTTAGCTAAAAATGTTGACCGCATCGCGCAGCATGCTGGCGGCTGTGGGGATAGGTTCTTTTTCATAAAGCTTGTGATAGCTGATGCCATATATGTCACTATGGATTTCCACACCCATTTCCCAGCCATTGCAGGAACCAAGAAAACTATCCGCGGGTACCACGGTTGGTGCCACAGTAAGCGTACCATCCACACAGGTGGCCACAAGCTTGATTTTATTGCTTTTCTTGACTTCTTCGGCGATCGCTGCGGCGGTGACGCCTGCTATGCCGGTGACGCTCACGTCATCCAATTTATAATCTGCGTCATGAAGCGTATTGGCAATGATCAGCAGTTTGAATGCTGTGTCCCAGCCGTCGGTATCCAGGCTCGGATCCGCTTCGGCGGCACCCACTGCCTGGGCTTCCTTAATCGCATCATCGAAGCTCTTGCCTTTTCCCAGCGCATCAAGGATAAAATTACATGTGCCATTGAAAATACCTGAAAATTTATCGGTTTTTGCCGCAATCATGTCCCTGTTTGCAATGTTTAGGACCGGAAGACCACCACAAACGGTCGCTGAAAATTCAAGTCCACATTTGTTTTCGCGCGCGATTTTCTTTAATTCCTGAAAGGCGTGGACCACCGGCCCTTTATTGGCAAGCACAACCGAAACGCCGCGCGACAACGCTTCGCGAGTTGTTTCAAGCGCTTCACCACCGGTTTTTATGTCCACCGGCGTCGCTTCAAACAGAAGATCAATATCGTCCAGCGGCTGATATTTCGCGCAAAAACCTTCAAGATCCGCGACACGGCCTCCGTTTTCCTTATGTGATACTAGAAGTTCCTTATCATAACCATCTGAATTAAAAGCATATCCACCGCTATCACTAACAGCGACTATTTTAAATTTTAAGCCATGCTTTTGGCTAAGAATATCTTCTTTTTCTGTAATGATTGACAGCAGGTTTTTATTCACGCTGCCAAGGCCGAACACCCCTGTCCGTATTTCCCTCATGATGCCCCTTTTGTTATCCCCTTTAGTGCCATCCCGAATTAAGTTCAAAATGACATATTGTTTTTTATATACTTTGATCCATAAAGGCCAAATAAATAGCAACCAGAAGCAGACTACCGCCCATGGCATAATTAAACAAGCGAAGTCTTGAGGGATCTTTTAAAAACCCGCTGATTTTAGCACCAGCATAGCCCCAAATGAGCACACAGCTATAACCAACGATGGCGTAGGAAATCATATATATTGTGAGCCGCTCCCCACCAACTGCAAGGTTAAAGGCACTTACCCCCGCAAGGCAGGCAATCCAGGACTTAGGATTGATCCACTGAAGGATCGCACCTTGCATAAAGCTCGGCCTGGTTTCTTCAATTTCTTCCTTGCCTTCGCCTGGGAATGCGATCTTATAGCCCATATAGGCAATAAGAAATGCGCCAAAATAACCAAGGGTCTTCATCAGTTCCTGGTTTTCCGCCATTGCTTCACCAAATCCAAGGGAGACGATAATTACCAGCGCACTAAAGCCAAAAGCTGCGCCGGTGGCAAACGGGACGGTGCTTTTAAATCCATGATTAACCCCGGTGCTCATCATAATGATGTTGGTCGGTCCCGGTGTGATGGACATGGAAAAAGCATACAGCATGGTGGCGGTGATAAAGGCAATCATGGCTTAGTCCATCATCAGCAGGTAAACCGCAAGTACAATCAGCGAGCCGCCCATAATCCAGTTAAAGCGTTTATGATTTTGCTCATCTTTTAAGAACCGCGTGATTTTGGATCCCGCATATGCCCAGACACCAACACAAAAGAGCACCACAAAAATGCTGATCACCATATACATCAGGATCGCGCGGGCATCTCCCGCAATGTTAAAGGCAGCAATACCGCCCAGGCAAGCAGTCCAGGCTTTGGGATTGACCCACTGCAAGATCAAACCATGGAAGAAACCCGGATTACTATCGCCAGCATCCTTTATTTCTGTGGGTGCTGTTGCAATTTTATAGCCGATAAAACAAATGAAGCCTATCCCAACGTAAGACAATATCTCCATCACCTGCGCGTTTTCCGCAATAATTCCGCCGATGCCAAATCCCACGGTCGCAAGCAGCATGTTAAAGCCGACGACCACACCGAATGTAAACGGTAGCGCACGCTTAAAGCCGTAATTAACCCCGGTCGTGAGCGCGATCAGGTTGTTTGGTCCCGGCGTTATGCCCATGGAAAAGGCATAAATAAACATCGGTAAAAACAGTGACATATACCCTAAGTCCCCTAAATCTCTAAAAGATACAGCGCGATGATAATCAGCATCACACCCATGGTCAAATTAAAAGCCCGCAGGTATATGGCTTTGCTTAGGAAGCGCGCAATCTTTGACCCCGCATACGCCCAGGTCAAGATACAGCCAAGGCCAATGGTGCTGTAAAGCACGCCAAATAAAGCAAGTTCGTCATAATTTCCAAACAGGCTAAAAGCGCTAAGCCCCGCGATGATCGCCATCCATGATTTTGGATTTGCCAGCGCCAACAGATAACCCATCACCGGACCCGGTACACAGCAGGCGTCCTTAACCGCTTTGATCTCGTCGGTTGACATGGATATTTTAAATCCGAGATAGGCAATAAAGCCCGCCCCCACATAACCGAGGACCTTTAAAAACCCGTCATAATTACCGGATAGCTCACTAAGGCCAAGACCCACCGCTGCCACCAGCGATACCGTCCCCGCCATCACACCAATAGCAAATGGTACCGTTCGCCGAAAACCGTAATTTACGCCGTTTGAAAGCATCACAATATTCATGGGACCCGGCGTGATGGACATGGTGAATACGAATAGTGCCATTGCAAATATCAGTGTCATGATGGCGTCTCCTGTAATTTTTGACATCCTGAATTTAGTTCAGGATGTCATCCCTGTTTCAACCGCAAAGAAATTCTGAAACGAGTTCAGAATGACGATGGTAGCGGCGTTCAATTCCCAATTCGTCAATTAACTTGACATTACCGTATCAGCATGTTCTAAAGTTGAATAGATAGGACAATTTTGTTTCATTGTTCGAATTATTTGAATAATAGGTAATTGAGATGATAGACGATCTAAAAGCCATGGCCATTTTTGCGGAAACCATCAAGCGGGGATCGTTCCGTGCGGCGGCAAATGCTCTTGATCTTTCGCCATCGGTGGTCAGCTACCAGATTACAAAGCTGGAAGAACGGCTGGGAAGCGCACTGATTTACCGCTCCACCCGTAAGCTTTCCATGACCGCTGAAGGGGAAGTGCTCTATGCCCACGCCACTCATATGATGGACCAGGCGGAACTGGGTATTCGCAGTGTCTCCGGCCATGATCATGCGACGGGACGTCTTAACGTCACCCTGCCCCTTTCCATGAACGGAGATATACTGACCGAACAGCTCGCCGCCTTTGCCCGGGAAAATCCGGGCATTGACTGCCATTTTATTTTTGACGATGCGCGCCTTGATCTGGTGGCGGAAGGGATTGACATCGCATTTTCTCTTGGTTCCCTGCCGGATAGCGCGCTTAATGTAAAACGGATCGGCACGCGTGGTCGCACGCTTGTGTGTTCCCCTGATTATTATAAAAAACATGAGGAGCCCCACCATCCCCGGGACCTTAAGGACTGGGACTGGATCAAGCATGACATTCTGCCGGGAAACCGCACCCTTTATAAAGGCAAGGAACGCGTTGATACCAATTTGACCGGTCATGTCTCCGCCAATAGCTCTGTGGCCATGGTGGAATTTACGGTCGCGGGCCTCGGTCTTTGTACCGCTGGTGACTGGCTCATTGAAGATCATTTGAAAGAAGGTCGACTTATTCGGGTCCTTCCTGAGTGGGACGTGGAAGAAATGCCCCTCTACGCCGTTTGGCATGGCAACATCAGCGATTGCAGTAACACAAGGCGCCTGCTCAATTTTTTGGCTGATTATTAAGCTCGCGAATTATGATCTTTTTCTTACAATTGATTTCCCGCGTGATAAATTTGCAAAAATAAGCTATACTCGTGAAAGACGAAAAACATATTGGGGCGTACTATCTTGGTACGCCATTTTAGTTTGGGCAATAATTAAAAAAAGTATTTTCAGTTTTAAGGGGCATTAAAAATGAAAATAGTAATTGTTGTAGCTTTGAGTTTCGCCGCCCTCGCCGAGCCACTTCATGCGCAGGGTCAAACAAATACCGAAATACCCGAAGGAAATCATCAAGTCTTCGACTTTGATTATCTGGAGGGCTTGAAAGCGGATAGGTCCATTCGCTCTTATCATGTGAGCGGGGCGTTTGGTGGATACATCACACCAGACTTCGCGCTTTATGGGCAACTGACCATGGCGAAAAACACCGGCTATTCAACCGGTTGGCACACAGGAGCACCGATTAACCACCGAGCCAGCACCCAAGGGGTGGGTCTGTCCATCCTTGCGCGGTTTGATCTTGCACGCAGTGAGGATTTTAACTTGACCGCAAATGCATCAGCAGGCGTGATTTATTTTAATAAGCCTTTCCCCGCGTTTGGTACCAGGCTTAATGCTATGCTTAAGACAGGGATAAGCGCCGGATACCGTATCGCTGGCGATTGGCATGCGGAACTGGGGATAAAATATATGCATATTTCAAATGCCAAGGGACGCAGCTTAAACAACCCCGCTCTGGATAGTCTCGGCCCAACGATAGCCCTTACCAGACAGTTTTAAATACTTGCTGAATTCAGCATAATGATGGTGTATGGTTGCATCGTTGTTTATTCTTTTGGGGGTTCCTCATGAAATTTTTGCTTAACTTTATCCTTTTTTGCGCGCTTTCTGCCAAGGCCTACGCCGATATCGAAGAAGCCTATGCAGCAGCAGAAAATGGTGACCTCAAATCTGCCTACGCGCTTTTTCTTGAAGAAGCAGAAGCTGGCAACGGCGAAGCGATGTTGTTTATCGCGACGATCCTCTATACCGGCGCAGAACTGGCGGACTTCACCATTGAGAAAAACCCTGCTCTCGCACAGTCCTGGATGGATAAGGCCGTAAAATCGGATTTCACCGAAGCAAAATTTCTCTATGGCACCATGCTCATGGCCGGTCAGGTGGTGGAAATGGACCAGGAAAAGGCATTTATCAATTTCCTTAGTGCTGCCAAGGAAGGGCATGCCCAATCGCAGTTAACTGTCGGCCTTTTTTATATGCAAGGAACCGGTCCCGTGAATCCCTACCCGCAGGAAGGCGCCAAATGGATTTTAGAAGCCGCCAAAAATGATAACCTGGAAGCGCAATATATGCTTGGCGCGGTTTATCAAAATGGTCTTGGCGTCGCAAAAAACCCTGAGGCGTCACTCGAATGGCTAAAGACAGCGGCAAAAAATGGGCACCCCGGCGCAATTCAGCGACTGACAGCGATGAATATCCCCTTTGAGGCCGATGAAGAAACACTTGCAAATGGCCTTTATGAACAAGGTGCGATGCGGGAACTCGCCAACCGCATGACCGAAGCGATCGAATTTTATGAACAGGCGGCGGAATATAACAACAAAGATGCACAATATAATCTTGGCGTGATTTACCTGAATGGCAAAGGCGTACCAGTTGATTTTGAGAAAGCGCAGGAATGGTTCATGCTTGCAGCGAAGAACGGCGATATGGATGCCCATTTTAATCTTGGCATGATGCTTGTAAATGGTGACGGCGTTCCTCAGGATTTAGTCGAAGCGGCAAGCTGGTTCATTGTTGTAAAGGAAATTGATCCCACCAGAGAAAGAGGGATATTGGATACCCTATACCCGGTCCTGACCGAGGAAGAATTGACACTGGCCCAGCAAAAAGCAAATGAGTGGATGAGTGAACATGCCATAAAATCGCCGTGATGCGGCCCTATTGAATTCTGAAAACACATCCGTTAAATTGCGCGGGACTTTGATGCCCTGTTTTGGGCTACCGTTTTATGGGAATGATGAATGAAATTGATACTTTGCTCGCTTGCCTTGCTCCCGTTGATGATTAGCACAGCCTTTGCTGATCTGGAAAAAGGACTCGCCGCCGCTGAAGCCGGGGACTTTGAAACCGCTTACATTGAATATAAAAAGGAAGCCGAAGCGGGAAATGCGGAAGCACAGTTTCTGCTATCAAATATGTATTTTGATGCCATCGGCACCGATTTTAACAGCGCAGAAGGCATTCGCTGGCTGACTGCCGCCGCCAATCAGGATCATCATGATGCCCAATTTACCTTAAGCGTGCTTTATTCAAATGGAAGGTTCGTCACTCAAAATGAGCAGCAAGCTTTCAACTGGGGCCTTAAGGCGGCAAACAATGGCAACCTGATGGCTCATTTTACGGTGGCGACCTATTATATGCAGGGTGCCGGTGTAGAAGCCGATCCCGCCAGGGGAATTGAATGGCACACAAAAGCCGCCGACATGGGCCTTCGCGATAGTCAATATTCTCTCGGGATTGCCTATGAAAATGGCATCGGCGTTGAGCAAAACGATAAAATAGCCCTGGGCTTTCTCAAAGAAGCAGCTAAAAACGGCATGCCTGATGCCATTGCTAAACTGTCAGCACAAGGCATCACCATAAGCCTTGACCAAACGGTTCCGTCCAATCTTGTGGTTGAGGAAGCCGAGCTAGCCCTTTTTGGCGGTGAAAACGATGCCGCCCTCAGCAAATATAAGGAAGCGGCCGCTGAGAATAACGCCATCGCCCAATTTCAGCTGGGCGAATTTTATCTTTACGGCCTAATGGGTGAGATAAATTATGAGGAAGCTTATAACTATTATCTTGCCGCTGCGAAAAATGGTGATGCACAGGCACACTACCGCATCGGCACCATGCATGTGCGTGGTCAGGCCGGACTGTCCCAGGCCCTTGTACCAACCATGACTTGGTTCTTAATTGCCGCAAAAACGGCGGTCGGTGCCGATCAGGGCGCCATTGAAGCCATGGTGCCTGCCATGACCGAAGCGGAACTGAACCAGGCCGAACAAAACGCTGATGCATGGATCGCCGCCAACATCAGCGGGTCTTAAATCGAGATTAGTGACTTAAAATTGAAATGTTGCTCGAAAGCCAGTAAAAGGGTCATATGAAAAAAATATCGACCGTCATCTTGACCACTCTTCTGCTTGGCGAAGTTGCCCAAGCAGACATTATCACTGCCGATAAAGCCTTTGCTGACGGCGCTTATCTGGCCGCGCGTCAGGCTTATCTTGTTGAAGCGGAAAATGGCAACAATCACGCCATGTTCCAAATTGCTGAAATGTACTGGAATGGTCTGGGAATGCAGGCGAATACGGAACGGGCCCTTAATTGGTATAACCGCGCCGCCGAAGCCGGGCATATGGAAGCCGCCTACCAGACCGCCAGCATGTTTATGAACGGGGACGTGGTGATGACCAATTACCGGGAAGCCGCACGGCTTTACGAACTCGCGCTTGAAGGCGGGGTCTTAAAGGCGGGCCTTCCTCTCGGACGGATTTATACCACCAACGCCACTGGCAATGTAGATATGCCAAAGGCAGTAACAGCGCTTGAAAAAGCGGCACTTGACCCAGAGGGCGGCGACCATGCACGCGACGCTGCATATTTCTTAAGCCAGATTTTAATTGCTGAAAACCCAGGCATCGCGATCGATGAAGCGGCTGCCCTGCGATGGCGAATGATTGCCGCGGAACAGGGACACACCGTTGCGTCGGGTGATGTTGGGCTTCGCTATTATAATGGTGACGGGGTCGAAAAAAACCCGGACAAGGCGCTAAAGTTCATCACCGTTGCAGCAGAAAGTGGCGATGCGGCCGCGCAATTTAATTTGGGTCTTTTCCATTATCAGGGAGTTGGCACCGAAGTGGATTATGCCAAGGCACTGACCTGGTTCATTGTCGCGGCAAATACGGATCCCGCCACAGATAACGGTACCATTGATCAATTTAAGACCGCCCTGCCCGCGGGTCAGGTCGCAGCCGCTGAAGCAGAAGCACAAAAAATCATCGACGCTCAATGAGTTGCTTGGAAGGGCTTAAGTGGCTGCTGATCGCCAAAGGCTGTGAAAATGCTGAACAAGATGCCCTGATCCAGCAGCTTAAAGACGGTCTGCCTGCCGAACAAGGTGCCAAAGCCGAAAAACAGGCACAAATCTATTTGAATGCCGTGAGGTGAGCTCTTAAAGTACCAATTGCGTTTGCTTTAATTGCGACATCATGAACCAAAGGAGGACGTAAGTGCGCAAAATCTTGATAGTTATCACCACCATTCTCATGGCCACAACCGCCGCCCGTGCACAAGATCCACTAATGGAAGTAAAAGTTTTACTAAACGCCGAAAATTATACGTCTGCCATACCCCTTATTGAAGGCGCGGTCGCGGAAGGAAATATCGAAGCGCAATTTATGCTCGCTGAAATATATTTTTATGGCCTGGGTACTACCCGGGACTATGTCCAGGCAAAATACTGGTACAGCGCGGCCGCCAATATGAATCATCGGGTTTCTGCTGAAAGAATGGGAGATCTTTATGTTTCCGGCGAGGTTTGGGAAAAAGACCACGCGCAGGCAATCCATTTCTACCAGATCGCATCCCGTCAAGGCAGCACACGTGCCCGGGAAAGGCTCGCCGAGATCGATCCTGACATAGTGTCTATGGGAGAAATGCCAAACACGGACCAATGATCGTTTCGGCCAGGAAGATTTTTGAAAAACTGATGAAACAAGTCGCCACCTTCATATTGATTGCTCTTTTAACTGTTCCACACTCTCTGGCACAGCAGGATTTCAGTGCGTTAAAGTTTGAAATTCTTGAAATTGAAGATGCGGTAAACAACGCGGACTTTATCTTCGCCCATGAAAAAGCCCTGCCACTTGCAAATGCCGGGCATCCGCAGGCCCGCTTTATTCTGGGCACTCTTTATCAAAATGGCTGGGGCGTATCGCAAAATTTCCCCGCCGCCATCGATTGGTATATTAAAGCTGGTGAAGCCGGCAGCGGCAACGGTGCTTATAATGCGGCGGTGCTCACCCTTGAAGGACGCAATGAAGACGCAAGCCTTGAGCGGGCAATCACCCTTTTTAAAATGGGCGCGGCGCTTGATCATGCGCTTTCTTATTATACCCTTGGGATCATTTATGCCGGTGGTAATGGCGTAGACGCCGATCAGAAACTATCCTTTGATTATTTCTTTAAAGCAGGCAATCTGGGTCATCCCACTGCCATGTATAATGTGGCCCGGCACTTTATCAGCGGTATAGCCGTTGCGCAGGACTATGCCAAAGCGCGCGAGTGGCTTGCGGCCAGTGTAACCTATCATCACCATCCATCGCAATTTGAATTCGCCAAGATGCATCTAAACGGTCTTGGTGGTGCCGCGGATCCGGTTGAAGGCTACAAATGGCTGCTGCTCGCGCAGGATAATGACCAGGATGCCTATATAGATACGGTAAATGAAACCGGTGCCACCCTCAGTACGGAACAAAAAGAAGCCGCACGGCAAGCTGCTTTTGAATTTTTAAGCACTTATCCAAAACAAGCGCGCTAACGTCTTCAATTTGTCCGAAAACGGACACTAAACCCTGTTCGCTTTTGAACATCGAAGAAATAAACATTTATAAATAAACGAATATTTTTCTGGCATACTCTTTGCAATTAACCATAGCAAAGGAGAAGCTCATGATCATTCATTACATCAATCGTGCCGTTCGCGAAACTTTCAAGAACCCTTTTTATAGCCTGATTAACATCGGCGGACTCGCTCTTGGCCTAGCGGCTTTTCTGCTGATCATGACTTATCTGCGATTTGAAACCAGCTTTGACCGGTTTATCACCGACGGGGATCGTATCCATCGTATCGAAATAAACTATGCCAATCCCAATGGCACCAATATCAAATCTTCACCGGGACCAGTTTCCGCCAAGCCTGCGTTCCTTGCTGAATTTCCGGATACCATTGAAAGTTCGACTCGCTTTTTTGTAAATAGTGATATTGAAGTGCGCGCGGGTGATCGGGTATTTCTGGATGATATTTACGTGGCGGACGGGGAATTTTTTGACGTTTTTGATTTACCGTTTGTAATCGGTGACCGCGAAAAGGCATTTAGCACCCTCGACAGTGTGGTATTAAGCGAAACGGCTGCAGAAAAATATTTCCCTGGTGAAAACCCGACTGGAAAGCGCCTCAACGATTATCTTGTGAGCGGTGTTTTTGCTGACTTGCCTGCACAAAGCCATCTTGACGCACATCTCATCGCCGGCGTAGACCATAATACCCTAAGCTTTTTTCCCAATGTAGCGGATCGCTGGGACCTCAATTTTATGTATAGCTACATTAAACTTAAAGAAAATGTCGATCCGAATACCCTCATTTCCCAGTTTGACCGACTGATCGGCAAATACATGGCTGCTGATGCGGCCAATGTGGGCATTGATCCTCATGAGTGGGGTGAGCTCCGCCTGGTGCCGCTTAACAATATTCATTTTGAAGAAACCACCCTTGCCCCGATCAAACCCCACGGCAGTTATGAACAAAATTTGGCCTTCCTTGCCATTTCAATTTTGGTGTTGGCAATTGCTGTGATTAATTTTGTCAATCTGTCCACCGCACGGGCCACTAGGCGTGCCAAGGAAGTCTCTGTCCGTAAAGTACTCGGTGCCAGCAGGCGGCAATTGATCACTCAATATATGACCGAAGCGATTTTTCTAACCTCAATAGCCGCTTTTTTAAGCCTTGTTATGCTGGAACTGGCCACACCTTGGCTACAAGCTGTTCTTAACAATGGTATGCCGGCGCTCGATTATACAGATACACGCAATATCGTGATCTTCGTTGCCCTTGTTATCGCCATTGGCAAGGCAGCAGGACTTTATCCCGCATTTGTGCTGTCCTCATACCGGCCATCCAAAAATCTGTCCATCGGCCGGGCGGAAGATGCCGCCTCCATCAAAATGCGTCAGTTTCTTGTGGTGGTACAGTTCACCGCATCCATTATTCTTATCATCAGCACCATTGTTGTCTATCAGCAAACCCTGTTTGCCCGTTCCGTTGACCTGGGTTTCGAAAAAACCGGCGTGATCGCGCTGGAGGGAATGTCAGCCGATGATGTGGCTCCGCTTGTCAGTACTTTAAAGGCCGAACTCTTGCAAAACCCTGAAACAATTGCCGTTTCCAGTAGCACCTATACCCCAGGGGACCGCTCGGAAGGCAATCTGACAGTACGCCAGCCCGGAGATCCGTCAGGCGAGCAAATCCTGCTCAGTTGGCAAAATATGGGTTATGACTATTATAAGACACTTTCCATTACTCCTGTCGCCGGACGCGTGTTCAGCCGCGATTTTCCTGGTGATGAAACCATCCCCCGAGAAGAAGGCTCGGATTTTGCCACCGGCAATGTGATTATCAACATGGCGGCGGTGGCTCATCTTGGTTATGAAAGCCCGGACGATGCCATCGGCAAACAACTTCTTGTGGGCAATAATGCGTCGACCACCATTATTGGCGTTATTCCGGATATTCGCTACCGCTCCATTCGCATGCCGATCCGCCCCAGCATCCACCTGCTTGATAATGGTCCCCAGTTTTCTCTGCTGATCAAGTATGAGGCAGAAAACAGAAATGCTTACGAAAACTTCCTTAAATCCGTCTGGGCATCCGTTTACCCGGATAAAATCCTGCGAATGGATTATCTTGATGAACGGATCGACAGCCAGTATGGCTCCGAAGACCGTTGGTCATACGTGCTGCTTAGCTTTTCTTTGCTGGCGATCATGATCTCTTCGCTTGGGCTGCTGGGCCTTGCGGTACTGACGGTTGAAAACCGGGTAAAGGAAATTGGTATTCGTAAAGTATTTGGTGCCCGTGTTGGCCAAATCGTCAAAATGTTCCTGTGGCAATTTACCAAACCGGTAATTGCAGCCAATTTTGTGGCCTGGCCCATAGCCTGGGTTTCCATGAATGATTGGCTCAGTGGTTTTGCCTACCGTATTGATCTTATGATCTGGCCTTTCCTTGCAGCGGCAAGCTTTGCCCTTTTGCTTGCGTGGTTTACTGTGGGAACACAGGCTTACAAGGTCGCACTGCTTAATCCCATATACGCATTAAGACACGAATGATCATCCACATCGTTTGAATTTACGTATAATCACCATTATATTAACCACATAACTCGGGGTTAAATTATGACGCTTATGCGTATCATTTTGCTATTTCTTTTGATGGTCCTGCCCGCCCAAGGTCAGGAGCAGGACCAGGATTATGATGTGGATGAGCTCAGCGCAGCGGCGGACGCGGGCGATACCAACGCACAGTTTATTCTCGGCGGCTATTACCTGATGGGCCGTAGCGTGGATAAGGATATCGCGAAAGGCATCAAACTTACCGAAGAAGCCGCAAATGCCAGCAACGAGCGGGCACAATATTTCCTCGGTAATAATTATGCTTATGGCACCTATACCCCCGTGGACACCTACGCCGCCATGATGTGGTACAAGAAAGCTGGTGAAAACGGCCATATCCACGCGGATTTTGCCCTGGGCGCGATGTTTTTTAACGGTGTTGGTGTTGATCTTGATCTGGAAACGGCCATCGAAATGATGGAAGTATCCGCGAACCGCGGCAGCGACCATGCCAATCATCAATTGGGCATCGTTTATTATTATGGTCATACCGACCAAATTGACCGCGATCAGGAAAAAGCCTTTAAGTACTTTATGGCTGCCGCTGAAAAAGGGCATGCGGACGCTGCCTATTTTCTGGGCGAACAATATTATTATGGTTACGGCATCACTCGCAATTTTGAAAATGCGCGAGAGTGGTTCACAAAAGCGGCCAACAAAGGAATCGCCGATGCGCAGCTGCTGCTTGGTAATATCTATTTTAATGGTGACGGCACCAAAGAAGATCCGGTGGAGAGCTATAAATGGTACATCTTAAGCGCCGAGCGTGGCAATCAAACGGCCCAGAGCTATGTGGATGAACTCAAGGACAAGCTGGACCCTGTTGACCTCACCCTCGCCCGCGCTGCGGCTGACGCTTTTGTTGAGGAAAAATAACATTAAAGGTGTCATCCTGAACCTGTTTCAGGATCTCACCCGGGTTGCGAGCGCAAAGAGATTCTGGAACCAAGGGTGACGGAACGTCCAATAAATTCAGAATGACGGGCAAGTGCGCTCACGATGACAATATTGTGCGACGCTTGACCTTCTGCTAATCTACCTAATCAACCAAGTTTGGGGGTAGTATGTATCGACTTCTTTCGACATTTCTCTTCACCATCCTTATGAGCGCGCTTGCCAATGCGCAACAAATGGGCCCTAGGGGGCCTGTGCCTGCAGCTTTGAAGGAATGCCAGACTGCCAATGAGTGCATTCTCTTTGGCAATGAAAGTCTGGCTATCGATGACTATAAAAGTGCGCTTCATTATACGGAAAAAGCAGCAAAAATGGGGAGCGTTGAAGGACAATATAAGCTTGGCGTTCTTTACAAAAATGGTGTGCTAAGAAGAATTTCCCATCAATTAGGTCCTTACGACCATGACGGACATTATATCGCCCCTGGTCCAACTCCTGAACTTGCCTATACCTGGTTCAAGATAGCCGATTTAAACGGTCACGACACCGCACATCAACAACTTGATCCCATGTGGAGGGAGTATCTTCAGGAGCAAAAGGACGATTACTGGTACGATTGGTACAGTCAAGAATACTGGCTCAGTCTTCGCCAAACCACTTACGGATACATCAACACCCTGATCGCCGACGAATATGCCAGTGGCGCAGCACTGCCTCAGGACTATAAAAAGGCGTTGTGGCATTACCGTGTCGGCGTCGCACACCGCTTAGATATGGCCCATCTGGGAATGGCAAAGCTGTATGAAAAAGGACTTGGCGTTGAAAGCGACCTTCTAAAAGCCTATGTCCTTGTTGCAAGGGGATATGATCGCAGATATCGAGAGTATGTTGAAGCACTACAGGCAAAACTCTCTGCCGAAGAACTCAAAATTGCAGCCGCTCAAATCACCATCCACCGATATCGTGAAGCAATCCGGTATGACTGGGACGATCGCCCTCTTTACCGGGGTATCATGTATGAACATGGATATGATGTTGAACAAAGTTATGAATTGGCGCGAGAGCAATATTCAAAATATGTCAAAAACTTAAGAAGAAACGATGTTTCAGAACAGATCTCCCGCTATAGCAATTTATTGATGAAGGGACTAGGTGGGCCAGTTGACCTTCCCACCGCCTACCGGTGGCTACTGGAATCAAAAAACTGGAATTTCGGTGTTAGAGGCGTGGACAAGGAAAAAATGTTATCGGAGCTAAGCAAAGATGAAGTCCTCACAGCCGCGTATCAGGGCAATATTGATGCGCAGGTTCTTTACGCAAACACCCATTATGATTTTTATGACAAAGAACTAGCTGATGAAATTGAGGAATATGCCAAGAGAGGCAAAATTACCTTGATTAATCCGACCTTAAATGAAAATCACAGTTGGAGATGCAGCGATGAAAACATTATCCAATATTCCTGGTTAAAAATAGCGGCAGACGCCGGTGATCCGTTTGCGATAGATCGCCTTGAATCAGATTATTGGCGGGCCAAAACGGACTATGGCGCTGATGGCTATAATGCCCTTGGTGATTATTATGCGGACCCGAGAACCACAAACAAGAACTATAAAAAAGCCATCAAATATTACGAAAAGTCGGTAGCGCTTAACAATGGCGGCGGATATATGCGGCTGGGTCAAATGTATGAACTTGGCCTTGGTGTTGATCAAAACTATCAACTCGCCCGCAGGCTTTATGAAAAAAACATCGAACTGACCGGTCATGATGACGCTATACTGAGCTACGCCAAACTGCTTGAAAAAGGCCTCGGAGGGGACGTTGATCTGGTCGGGGCCTATAAATGGACCTACCTTCTACGTGCCGTGGGAGTAGATAAGGCGGACGAATATCTATCAGCTTTGGAACCAAAACTCACCCCTGACGAGCTTGAAGAAGCCATACGGCTAGGTGAGGAACTAGTCCGGGACTATTAGCATGATAACAACAACCTTAACAGTTTCAATTATCTACGCGCTTCTTTCCCTGCCAGGCATGGCAATGGAATGGCCATCGCAGCTGGCGGAGGAATGTGGGACCGATAAGCAGGCAAGCTATACAAACAACCTGATAGCAAAGGCGGTCAGTGTTGATCGGGACGCGCTGTTTGAACTGGGCGGGCATTATCTGAATGCCACTTGCGGCTTTGATAAAAATATATTCCAGTCCTTTAAGAGAACGATCATCGCCAGAGAGCAAGGCTACCGGCAAGTCCCTTACCCCACGCAATTTATCACGGCCATGCGCGCACTATCACCCGAACAGATACTGGCCGCAAAACAGGAAGCATATGAATGGCTCGCTGATCATTTACCACCAGAAGAAGAGCCGGCAGTAACCGAAGTCGGCATCTTTAATATTGAAATGAGCCCGCCAAATGAAAAAACCGAAAAACCGAAAACTGCGCTTGAAAAGCTGGTCACACTACAACAAACCTTTATGGAAGATTACGCATTGGGTCAGCAACATCTCGAAGAACTCATCGCCCATTATGAAAATGAAGACGACACTTTTATGCTGTTTCGGCTTCACGATACGGCCGGGCGTACCTATGACGATCTTTTTGTGGATTATGAGCTGGCCCTCAAACATTATGAGAAAGCCTACGAATATTTCAGCGTAAATGCACCCGACGCAAGGTTCGTACCGCAAAGTTTGATTAAGATGGCCGAATTCAGTTACGAAAAAGGTGATAGACTACAGTATATGATTTACAGACGCGAGATGGCCAAGCTCATACTCGGGGATGAGAATGAGGAGCAACTGGCTGACTTTATGGAAAGAGACCGGTCCGCTCATCTCGTCCTCGAAGAAGAAGACGTCCTTAAGCTTGTCAAAGTTTACGATCTAGAAATCGCCCACGGCGATCCTTATGAAATTTTTTCAGACATCCTGTTTGACAAAATATCAGTCACCAAAAAAGCCATTCTGATCCACCGCCAAAAAGGTGATAATGCGGCTGAGGCTGACGCCTATTTCACGTTATCACAGGTGTCGGGACCTTACTATCTCGGATTCTATACCACCCACGCCGAAAAATTGCGCGGCAATTGACAAACTTCACAAAACGGCCCTGAGCGCGGTTCATGGGTAGCGAAGCGAAGCGGAACCTCCTCACAAAAACGTGACATTGTGCGCACATTTTTGCCACATTTGATTTATAGTATAACAAGTTCAAAGGATTAACGATCAGCGAGGGGGATTTCGCGATGACGAAACGAGTATTACAAACCATCATTTCCGGCATTTTTGCGGGCGCTCTTACGCAGGCAGCTTTCGCCGGTGAATATGGCGTCCATGATCGCTATGTGGACAGCACCTCCCCCAATTATCTGATGAGCTATAAAATCTGCTTCGGCGACGACTGTACCTACGGTGACGAGGCATTTGTACGTGACCAGCGCGGTGTGCTGATGAGCGAAAAAGATCAAGAAGCGGTGCTTGATTTTATCTGGCATGCGGTTTCGGATGCGGAGATTTATTCCGAAGAGGCAAAACTCTGGGAAAGTGTTCCTGAAAAAAGAGAACGCGACAGTCGCGCCATCATCCAGCGCCATGCACCGGATATCGCCAGACGCGAACGTCTGCGCGAGCAGCCGCTTCACACAAATAAAGAAATTATTCATGAAGATCTTTCGGTAAGCATCAGCTTTCCTTACGATGAAGCCACCCTGCCCCAGATCATGGAAGCGATTGATTGCTTTAAAGTACAGCTGGATATTTATAAAAAATCCCGCTCCTACGATGATTTCTACTCCCGACCCAAGGATACGTAAGAAAAGCGTCATCCTAAATTTAGTTCAGGATCTCATGCCTCTATCAATCGTAAAGAGATGATGAAAGGAGTTCAGCGTGACGCAGTTGTATATGCGCGCACCATTTGGTAAAATAAGCTCTCAATCTTGATTGGGGGTTTTATGGTTCGGATATTTCTTTTTGTTGCTTTGATAATCGGATCGGCTGTGTTCGCGCAGGAGGATCGTACTGCTGTCAACGCTACGAAGCACGTTCCAAATAAAGAAAGTTACTCAAATAATCTGGACCACCATATCCAAACCATTCTTTTAACCAATGCCCGAAATCACTTTGAATTGGGAAACTATCAGGAAGCGTTTGAAAACTATCAGACTGCTGCCAAGGCCGACTACGCGGAAGCACAATATGAGCTAGGGTACTTTTATCAATTTGGCCTTGTGGTTGATGAGGATCAGGAAGCCGCACAAAATTGGTACGAGAGAGCAGCAGAGAGTGGTTATGCCTATGCCATTCTTAGACTTGCCAAACATTTTTCTGATGATGAAAAACCAGAGTATTGGTGGGACAGGCTTAACTCAAATCAAACTGCCGACGGATTTTATATCAAAGGCTATCTGGCAGACAGGCCCGGATCTGATTTACCCAATACCCCGGATGAATATTACCGCCTCGCGGAAGAAAAAGGCCATCCAAGAGCCGGTATTGAACGTGCGAACTATTTGGATAAGTCCAATAATATCGACCGCCTGCTGAAACTAGCAGAAACCGGCCATGTCGGCGCAAGACTTGTATTGGCCGATCACTATATAATTAGCGGCGATATCGAAAAAGGCATTAGCTACTACCAAAATCTGGTGGATCAGGGAAACGACAAGGCTTTGCATGACTTGGCCCTCTATCATCTAGAGGACGGTGATAAACTAGCCGGAAAGAAACTGATTGAGAGCGCAGCATCAAAAGGTTTCGAATGGGCCGTCGATGAAATGGCAAGAATTTATCTTGGTCAATATTTTGAATTTGGGGATGACGACCCCCTTAAAACGGATCTGGAAAAAGCAAGCGTATGGGCCTTAAAGGCAGCTGAAACTGGTAATTATTACCTGCTTGGTGAGCTGGCGCAGCAATATAAGCACCTTGGTGAAATGGAGGCAGCAGAAAAATACTACTCGATGGCCGTGAATGAAAGATCACTTGGTTGGAAAGCTTTTAGTTTCGGTGACGATTTCAGCCGACAAGGTGATTTCCAGCTAGCATTGAAATTTTATAAGCTCGAACTGGAAGCCGGTGACATCGACGCCTACGGAGGCCTTGGTGATCTTTACATTGGGGAGCAAGGTAAAATGCAGAACTATCCTGAAGCCGAAAAATGGTACCTGGAAGGTGCTAGGCGCGGCGATCCTGGTGCAATGTTTGCGCTCGCAAATCTTTATACAATGGAAGACTTTGTAAAACAGGACTTTGTCGCCGCCGAAAAATGGCTACAACTTTATGGAAAATTCAATTTTCCCTCCTCAAGCGTTTGCCCTGGCGAAAAAGCACCTGGTGCCTGGCTTTTTAAGAAAATCGCTGACAATACCACGTCCGAGCAATACCAACAGGCAAAGGAAAGCGTTAATCCATGGATCAACGCTAACCCGGCCGCGCGACATACCCTGGCTGCCAAGAAGATTGAAGACGCTAAACTTCATCGTCTTTTTGAGCGATTTTTAACTCTCTGCTAGCTCCAGATTTGCCTTATCTTTCATGATGTTGTAAGGTCACTTCCTTGTGTTAAGCGGGGAGTATTTTATCATGACCTGGATCAAAACAGTTTCCTACGAAGAAGCAACCGGCAAGCTGAAGAAGCTTTATGACCGCGTCAAAGGGCCCGATGATAATGTGGATAACATCATGATGGCCCATTCGCTTCGTCCCCATACCATGGAAGCGCATATGGCGATCTATAAGCGCGTACTGCACCACAACGCCAATGAAATCCCCAAAGCGTTCCTCGAATGCATTGGTGTATATGTTTCGATCCTTAATAGATGCACATACTGTGTTGATCATCATCATGCAGGCATGGCACGGCTTTTGAAAGCGGAAGGGTATGACGATGAGCGTGCCATTGAAATCCGCGCGGCGCTTGAAATCCACCGGCCGCAGGATACGTTTGACGACAAGCACGCGCTGATGCTGAAATATGCCAGGTATCTCACTCAGAGCCCAGCAGAGCTAACCCATCATATGATCGAAAAAATGAATAATGCCGGCATTACCGACGGCGAAATCCTCGAGATCAATCAGGTGGTCAGCTATTTTAATTATGCTAACCGCACGGTGCTCGGCCTCGGGATTAATACCGACGGCGATATTATTGGCCTCTCGCCCAATAACAATGATGACCCTGATGACTGGGGGCATAAATGACGGCATGACCACCCTTCGTGATTACAGCCGCGTGTTTAAGACCCTCGCCGAGCGGGAGGCGGAGCGGGACTATCTGATGATGAAGGTGGATCCGGACCCGGATCTTCCTGAAGGTCAGCGGCAAATTGCTTATCATACAAACCGGCTCCATCCCAATGTGCTTTTTCGCCAGCATGAGGAGCTAAAAGAAATGGTCGAAAGAATCCCGGATCCACAGATTGAAGCCAAGCTTTATCTTGATCTGGCCTACGCGTCATACTTAAGTGATGTGTTTTATGATGGCCGCGATCAGGACCAGCTTCAAAACGCTGAAAAGTTTTATAGACATGCGCTGGAGATTTTCGCTGGCGATCTGGGCCGAGCCCATTGCCATTTGGGGCTTTTGGAGGTTTACCTGCGCCAGAACAGGTCAGGTGACGCCAGAGAGGTGCAAAAGGCAGCAATGGCGCTTTATGAGTCGCTCAATGCCGGTGATTTTCTTGACTATGCGCGGAGTGTACTTCCCTGAACAGCCCAGTCATCCTCCGTTCATCTAATTTATGGCATAATTTGAAAGTAATAAGTATTGTAAGTTTAGTTGAGCAGCCTTGAGCGCGTTTCATGGGGATGCGAGGCATCACCGGAAACAACTTAAAAAAGGCAGCCTTGAGCGCGGTTCATGGGACGAGCGAAGCGAGTATCGGAACCAATTTAAAAAGAGGTATTAGTTATGAAAAAGCTGTTTATTATCTTATCCTTAGCGATCACGGCTCCGGCTCTTGCCGATATTGAAACGGCCCATAAGGCCAATGACGAAGGCGACTATCGGCTTGCTTTTGGTGAGTATCTCAATGAAGCCAAGGCGGGTAACACTGAAGCCATGATCATGGTCGGGCTTTATTATGCCGACGGACTTTATGTGGAAAGAAGCGATGAAAAAGCCAACGAATGGATGCTAAAAGCTGCAGAAGCTGGTGACGCGATCGCCCAGCGCAACATTGCCATTGGCTATAAATTCGGTATTGGGAACCTCACCCGCGATGAAGAAAAAGCGTTCGAATGGTTCCTTGCCGCGGCGGAGCAAAATGAGCTGGACAGTCAGTTTGAACTGGCAAGCGCCTATCATTACGGCATTGGCACCACCACAAATCTTCCGGAAGCGCGCCTTTGGTATATGAAGGCCGCCGAAGCTGGTGATGGCCGCGCGCAATATAATCTCGCAAGCATGTATGCCAATGGCGACGGTGTGGAAAAAGATGAAACTGTTGCCAGCTTGTGGCTTGAGAGGGCCGCAGAGCAAAATAATCATGAAGCGCTTTTTACCAAGGCGCTGATGGCCCATAACGGCGAAGGCGGGACAAAGGATTTTAACGTTGCCGCTGATTATTTTGAGCGCGCTTTCATCGCCGGCAAAGCGGAAGCCGCCGCCTATCTTGCGGAATACGCCTATGTTGGTAACGGCATGCCCAAGGACGAAGTGGGTGCACTGATGTGGGTCAAGCTTGGCACTGATATCACCTCGACCATGCCAGGCGGAGAGTTAAGCCCGCAAACCATGGACCGGTTAGAACAAAACCGCGCCTTCCTTGAGGACGAACTCACCAACGGTCAGCAGCTTGATGCCCAGCGCCGATTTGATGCCTTCTTTGAGGAACATTTCCAGTAACGCTATTCTTCTTCCCTATTGCGCCATTTACGCACAAAGGTCGACAGGTAAACACCCGCATAAAAACTGGTGCTGGCAAGAAACAAGCCCAGCGGCATAATCACGCCCATCACGTTGCTCGCAAGCAACATGATGATCAATGCGATGGTGGACACACTAAAGCAGATATAATAAACGCTTTGCTTTGGCTCCTTATCCCGCCAGAGAAAAAGAGCCACCCCAAAAGGCACCAGAAAAATAATAAAAACGAGGTAGAGCTCGTTCAAAGCAGGCCACGCTCCTGGAGGATTTTGCGAACCACATCATAATCGCTGTCTTCTTTGGTGATACGCACTTCGCCAAGCAGTTCCGGCTCCCGATCGATATCATCGGTAAGGATCAGTTCTTCACCGTCCTGGAAGCGGGATACATCCTCCCACGCCACTTCAAACATTTTAAGTCGCCTGATTTCAGCGATAAATTCATCATTTACCACATGGCATTTGCCGTTAAACCACGCGCTGACAATAGGACCAACTTCACTGACGCGATCCGATTTCACTTTGCAATAGATAAAATGAACCAAAAAGCCCATGAAATAATAAAAGGCGAGGATCGCCGCACAGGTGCCAATGATCCGCGGCCAGTCGCTGAGCGTATAAAAATCCGGCATCCAGTAGCTCTGGGTATAAAAACCAAAGACGAAAAAGGTTGAAATCATCGGTACGATCGGCGTTTCACGAAAGCGAAGCACCGGCGCCACGGTAATAAAGAGCAGCGCCCAAAACCAATAGATATTTTCCTGACTTCCAAACTCCGCCATGCGTCCCTCCCGCTTTTATTATAGAAGGACGATACGATTTCGCGCGCACTTTAGCAAGTTCAGGATGACGATGGATGTTTTACCCCCTCCCTTAACTCGCAAGGCTTTGGGGAACGTCCTCCACTGACCGGTGTGTCGATACGATGGAAAGGCAGGCCTCCGCCGCTTCCTCGCCTTTAATGACAAAATGGTTATAGAAAAAGTCGTGATGCTCTTTACTGCCCTGGAAATGATGCGGTGTGAGCACGGCACTCAAGACCGGTACTTCGCATTCAAGGGCCACCTGCATCATGCCGGAAACGACGGCGTCAGCGACAAATTCATGACGGTAAATGCCGCCGTCCACCACGAAGGCAGCGGCCACAACCGCGTCATATTTACCGCTACCTGCGAGCCGCTTTGCCAGCAACGGGATTTCATAGGCACCAGGCACATCGAACACATCAATGTCACCGTGACCGTCAAACTTTTCATTAAATCCATCATAGCAGCGATCAACAATATCCTTGTGCCACTGTGCTTTGATGAATGCGATTTTAAGGGATGCTTTGTTCTTTACTGAAAACTGATCCATGGTTTTTCCTCATATTTTAAAAAACCAAGGCGCGCGAAACAACAAATATGGCACCGCCCGCATGCACGGACCTTGCCTTTCGTCATTTCATTCTCTTTCATCCGGACTATGACCGTCGGCTTTGGAGTTTCACCAAAATCTGCTGACCTTCCTGCGAAGAGGAAGCGCTCGCGGGCTTACAAACACTGTTTGATCACCGCCGGTGGGGAATTCCGCCCCGCCCTGAGAATTAATTCCCGGCTCCTGCACTTGCAAGAACCGCTCCGCAAACGCGAAGACCTATGAAATAACTGGTTCGTGGTCAGGAGTCGAGAAAAAAGGAGCAGAGAGCCGACATTAGTAAGGTCGGTGAGGAGGGAATTCCTTATAACGGGAGTGCCGGCCCTCTGCAGTTGTTTTAGACGATAAAAATGAAGCTCTTATGTTTGAAAAACAAGAAGATCAAACCAAAGTAAATGTATGACCATGTCGTTTTCAGTTTCCATCTTCCTGCTTTCTTACAGTAATTGCGAATCATTCTTAACAAAAGTTATTAATAACGATTCTTAAAAACTATGCAAGCGGAAAAATGAAAATTTACTGATTAAATGAAGTTTACTGACCGCCATCCCCGACCCGAGGCAACGCTGAGGAACTTCCCAAGTAATATTTTTGGGATCCAGAAGTAAAACAAAGAGTGGCTTTGCCACACATTCTCTAATTGGACTGGATACCCACCTTCGCGGGTATGACGGATAGAGGCGGTAGTCAATCACCCTACCCCCGCCCTTGGTTTAAACATTTCCACATAAAGCTTAAGGCCCGCGACGAGATACCCCCGTGCCCTGCCGCGGCGAAAGCCATAATATGCATCTGTGTCCCTGAGCGTTACGGGTTCCGTGAGCAAATGAAGGATCGGACCGGTTTTGATCAGGCGCATAGTGCATTCATCAAACCAGCGGGTATATTGATCCTGAATCCGGCGTTTGAGCGCACTTTCGCTTTCGGTGGGCCGTTCGCCAATTTTGTCGATATATTCGCTAAAATCCATCACCCGCAGGCTCACATCCGATGTGATCAGGCTAAAGGCGTAGCGGATATGTTCCGCGGCATAAAGTTCATGAATGCCAATGTCACCCTTCCGATAAATACAGATAAGAGGATCACGCTTGAGCTTTCGTTTTGTCTGTTCAGTGCCCTTGTTGATTTCTGCACGGATTTGATCGATCTGTTCCTTTCGAATACCTGGGAATTTAAGGGAAATACGCCCATTATTGGCGCCATTTTCCAGCATGGTTGCTATCATCTGTCTTGTTTCCTGATTTAAATTTAGTTTCATGGAGTTAGTGATCTTTCTTAATGTTTCGATTTAATTTTTGATGGGACGAACTACCGCTCATTTTGAACTGCTTCCGGTACGCTTCGCGTCCCATGAAGCGGGCTCAAGGCTGCCAGCTACTTGGGCTCCCCTCCCAAATCTTTACCTACGCTCGCGCACTTCCCCCCTCTTTAATATTTCCTGCAGTTTTGAAACCCGCTGTTTCAGTTTCCAATGGATGGGATGGATGTATTTCAGCAGTACCTTCATGGTCGGGAAGAATTTATCGTCTTCCTGCTCGATGAGCTTTCTGATCCCCTCATCAATGGCGTGGTAGCTATATTCCCGGCGCTCAAGGTGCTCGCAGATATCCTCGAGAAACACGGCGGTGGCCGCGGCGTCCATATTCTGGGTCGGTTTTTGCAGTTTTAGGCGCGTGAGGCGCGTCAACGTATGCTCAAAAGGGCTCACGTCCAATGCGGCCTCGCCCTGCAGCAGCACTGCAGCCCAGAATGGCTCATCCACAGGTCTGATCACACTTAGCCGGCCGTTATCGTATTTTTCGCCTGCGATTTCGTCGTCGATCAAGCGCCAGGCGCGCCCCGTCAGTTGTGGAACATCCGCTATTCCCGCTTCGTCCCGGTTTATGGGAAACTCCCGCCATTTGCCGTTCGACATCCTTACGCACCCGTGTTTTCCAGGTTCGAAGCCACCCTTCTCTGCCGGCTTTACGGCCATTTTCACCATGCCACCAGCCGGCCCAGTCTTCGAAACGGCGTTGGATCTGCTCAAGTCCATGGTCTTCAGCAATACGCCGATACTCTTCGGGGATGTCGCCATCGGGATCGAGGACTTCATCGATTGTGCACTTTTGTCTTGAGTTTTTAGTTCCATGTTCACTTTCACCTTTCACTTTCACTTTCTGCAATGCGATCGCATTGCCAGATTCCTTACTTTTCAACGACTTAGCCCATCTTTTGTCGGAGTTTAGTTTGTTTATAGATGATAAAGAGTTGATCTTTTCTATCTCTAAAGCTGCTCTTTTGTTGAAGAAGAGACCATCTATGATCGAAATCACACCATATTCGATCAGCTTCTTTTTAAGCCGACGATGCAGCCGTTTGTTTACTGGCATCGCCTTACTGATAAAATCATCGTCATCGGGAAGATAACCATCATAAAGATAGATCAGATTAATCAGTTCATCGAAATAGCCCTTCTCTTCAAAGCTCAGCTGTATGGTTGCATCGCGCCAGTCCCGCACATTGCGCATATATATGTCCGCCATAGGTCCCCCTTAAACACTCTCAGCCAGATATGTCACTAGTAGCGCAAGGCTAAAAAAGCTAACAAAGATCAGCACCGCCTGCCCTGCGGTCGGTGTGATGTTTATTTCGGGGATGTCGTCTTTGATTTTTTCAATTTCTTCAAGTCTCTTGTTGCCCATGTACCACTCCATTTCTTAAATTGCTTCCGATACTCGCTTCACTCGTCCCATGAAGCGCGCTCAAGGCTGCTAAATGCCCAAATAAGTGAGCGGGTGGGCGACGAAGAGGGAGACAGGCCCACCCGCTCGAGTTTACGGTGAAAGCAATGCCAGGCTTTCACCTGTGCAATCAGGAAATATCGGGGCTTTGCCAGGATAGGGAAAATTCCCGGCAGTAGAGGAAGATCACCCCCCTGATCACACTCGACAGAGACATGTCGGGTGCGGGTTAATGCATCTCAACTGAGGAGTAACATCAGGAGGTCTATAACCCTGAAATCCTGTCCGCCCCTAAACCACAAAAAGGGGCATCGGGATTTAAGACTCGACATTTGCTCTGTTATCTGTAAATATACGTTAAACGCATAAATAGTCAAGTATAATATGCGCATATATTCGTATAAATATCCGCTAAAGGGATATATGCTTGATTTTAAAAAGGGAAGGTAGCCTTGAGCGTGGTTCATGGGACGCGGAACGTACTGGAACCAATTAAAAGAATACAGTCATGAACTTGGTTCCTGGGACGAGCGAAGCGAGTATCGGAACCAATTTAGAAAATCATGGTTCAGTGTAATGGAGGGGAACACCATTAATATGGATAGATCAGCCAAACAAAAATTCGGTGAGCGCTTAAAACATATGCGCAAGAACCTTAAGAACATCAACCAGACGGAATTGGGCGAGCTGATGGGGGTAAAGCAATCAACCATTTCCCGCTGGGAAAGCGGTGTGGATGAGCCGGAACACGATCATGTGCGTGCCCTCGCCGATTATTTTAAATGCACCACCGATTATCTGCTCGGCACCGAAGGACTTCACGAAAGCCCGCAGGTAACATACGTGGTGGGTTATGTGGGTGCCGGCGAAGTCAATATGCAGTTTGACGACTATGCGCACGGCGACGGGATGGAAGAGGTGGAAACGCCCCCCGGCCTTAAGGAAACCGCCGTGGCGGTAAAAGTCTCTGGCGACAGCATGTATCCGGCGTATGAAGACGGCGACATTATTTTTTACGTTCGAAACGGCGTCGATATTGACGAGAGCGAATGCGTTGGCAAGCAATGCATCATCAAAACATCAGACGGGCATATTTATATCAAACGCCTTTCCCGGGGCTCCTCCCCCGGCCTATACCACCTTGAAAGCCATAACGCACCGCCCATGCATGACCGCGCCATCGACTGGGCCACACGGGTACTGTATGTGAAGAAGGCTTGAAGTTTAGACCACTACCATCATCCTGAACTCGTTTGAGCATGACGTTAGTGGTGAGACTGGATTCCAGCCTTTTTGGAATTGGCAGAACTGGATCTGTGATCACTATTTATGGGCTTGATAAGTCCTTCTCATCCCCATATAGTCTTTCAAGGCAATAACTTGGGGGATAGAGATTGAGTTTTATTTTGAGCAAAACGGATAAAAAAAATCCAGTGAGCAATGAGCCACTGGTAAACAGTAAAAAAGCTAAGCTTCCCAAAAATTCCAGCATTCTGATGACCATGCTGCCTCTTGCCGCCTGCGGCGGCGGCGGTGGCGGTGGCGGCGGCGGCGG
>JANQJN010000059.1 GCA_028281625.1 Emcibacteraceae bacterium
GAATATAATAAAATTCTTGTATGACCGCTTTTCGCTAAAAAATGATTTTGTAACAGAAATATATTTAATAGGCATTATATTGCGAGCATTAAACGAACAGAAAAGATACACAATGTGCGATACGCTAATATAGAAACAATTCTCACGATAGGACTCGAACCCGCGACCTCTGGCGTGACAGGCCAGCGCTCTAACCAACTGAGCTACACCCCCTTATTTTTCGCACCTGATGTAGGGGATATCCAGCACCAAGTCAAGCGGCTTTTGGTTGTTTTTTCGAAATTCGAAACGCTGAATAAGCCATTACAGCGCTTTGCCTATTCTATATGAATGGTGGGCGGTGAGAGACTCGAACTCCCGACATCTTCGGTGTAAACGAAGCGCTCTACCAACTGAGCTAACCGCCCCCCTTTTTTCATATAAATGACACTTCTATTACGAAGTGTGGATGCATATCTACAGATAAGTTTGAGATATGTAAAGAACAAAAAAGCGGTTGGCAAAAAAAATCACCAACCGCCTTTTCAAATTTATCAATAATTACTTATTAACAGCGTCTTTAAGGCCTTTACCGGCTTTAAACTTTGGTTGTTTAGAAGCAGGAATTTGAATCTTTTCACCAGTGCGTGGGTTGCGGCCTTCTGATGCTGCACGCTGTGCAACACTGAAAGTACCAAAACCAACTAGACGAACTTCATCGCCACCAGCAAGAGTGCTTACAATTGTGTCAAAAACTCCGTCTACAGCTTGTGCTGCGTCTGCTTTTGAAAGACCGGCTGCTTCAGCGACGTTGTTTACTAGTTCATTTTTGTTCATTATCTTCCCCTTTTAAGTAAAGTATAATATTGAGATTAAACATTTCATCTGTGTGATCGAAAGTCGAGGGCATATTAGACATACAATTAGATTTCGTCAAAGGGAAAACCACGCAAAACTGCGGTTTTTTTGTAGAAAGTTTGCTTGACATTGAATCAAAAAACTTTTTTGCCACAAAAAAACACTCTACCTATACGATAGAGTGTTTTTCAGTATTAATTTTACAACTTTTGCATCAAATTTTTTGCCCCAAAATGAGGCATTTTTGCTTAATGATGCATCTGATCTTTAAAATTGGAATCACTTTCGTTGTTACTCAGCGCAGCGATTCCCTCAATTTCGTCTTCCGCCAGCGGAATTAACGGCGATGCAAGCGCGTGCTCAAGAACCTGATCCACAGTTGTTACAGGAACGATTTCGAGTCCTTTTTTAACATTGTCGGGAATCTCCACCAGATCTTTTTCATTTTCAATCGGAATTAAAACCTTCTTGATGCCACTTCTGTGAGCAGCGAGGAGCTTCTCCTTCAATCCGCCGATAGGCATGACCTTGCCACGCAGACTAATTTCGCCCGTCATCGCCACATCGTGACGCACCGGAATACCACTAAGCACAGAAACAAGTGACGTAATCATCGCCACACCAGCTGATGGACCATCTTTCGGTGTCGCACCTTCCGGGACATGAATATGAATGTCATTTTGATCGAACGCATTTGGCTGAATTCCAAATTCTGGCGCTTTGGAACGTACGTAACTTAGGGCCGCTTTGATTGATTCTTGCATCACATCGCCCAGCTTACCAGTGATCGTCACTTTACCCTTACCACGCGAGACAATGGCTTCCACAGAAAGAATCACACCACCAACCTCTGTCCAGGCTAGTCCAGTTGTAATACCGATCATATCCTGATCGTCTACTTCACCGAAGCGATGTTTTTTAACACCGGCAAATTTTTCAAGGTTCTTAACGGTTACAGCTACCTTTTTAGCTTTGCCGGTGACAATTTTCTTGGTTGCCTTTCTGATCAGATTGGCCAGTTCGCGCTCAAGATTACGCACACCAGCTTCACGGGTGTAATAGCGGATAAGCTCCCGAAGTGCACTATCAGAAATGGACCATTCATCTTCATTGAGACCGTGGTCTTCCACTTGCTTTTTAATCAAGTGCCGCTTGGCGATTTCAACTTTCTCATCTTCCGTATAACCAGACAAACGAATGATTTCCATCCGGTCCAGAAGTGGACCAGGCATATCAAGTGTATTGGCCGTCGTGATAAACATCACATCCGAAAGATCATAATCCACTTCCAGATAATGATCGTTAAACTTACTGTTCTGTTCTGGATCAAGCACTTCAAGAAGTGCGGAGGAAGGATCTCCGCGGAAGTCGGAT
>JANQJN010000062.1 GCA_028281625.1 Emcibacteraceae bacterium
GTGGGAATAGTCATGCGATTAAATTCTTCCGGCGTACGCCCATCAAGGAGCAGGAAATTATCATCGCCAGCATCCATTCTCGCCTTTAATTCCGTCGCTGTGATGGATTTGGTGCCCAGCTCATGTTCTACAACTTCACCGAATGATTTGGACGGTGCGCTGATCCCTTCATAAAGAGCGTAACCTGCTTCTTTCCAGGCGTCCACGCCACCCTTCAGGACGATCACATCGTTATAGCCTAGCTCTTCCAGCCGTTCTGCGGCTTTCTCACTAACACCATCACCATTATCGATCAGCACTGTTGTTGTCGCTTGCCGCGGCACGTAAAGCCCTATACGGGCTTCCAATATGCTATAAGGCACGTGGGAGACAAAAAACGGATGCCCGCTACCATAGGCGGCATTTTCACGGACATCGATGAAGGCGATTTCGGCGTCGCCGGAAAGAAGGGCTTTAACCTCCTGCGCGGAATTGTGCTTCATGGTCTACCTTATGCTTAAGTCAACTTCTGCAGCGATAAATCCGAATGCCGCCCAACTACTGGTTTCCATGAAACGCTCCATCAGATCATAGGCACGATCGGTCTCCCCATTGTACAGGAACCAGTTGGCGACACCATATGCAACAGCCGCACCACTTGGATCGTTAGGATCAATGTTGACCAGTTCTTCAGCCGGAATATCCCCCTTATACATAAGGGTCAAGTTATGATAGGACATATTTTCGATGATGTTCATATCTGCATGAATGTTTTGCACGGAGGCTTGCGCATCCTCCTCACGGCCCATTCGTCGAAGGATCATATAAATCCAGTGACCAGTGGAAACAATATTATCATCATTTAAGCCTAGCGCCTGCCCGGCTTGGAACGCGGCAAGTGCGTTTTCCCAGTCCTGCTTTAAATAATAAGCAAGCCCCAGATGATAATAAATATTACTGTGAGTGCTGGTGAGAAAAATCCCTTGCGGGTTTGGGGCACCGTCCGGTTCAATTTTATCTTCGGTGCCTTGAATGAGCCGCTCTGCTTCCTGATAGTCGGCAACAGCGCGGTCAATTTCGCGGATGCTGATGTAACGATGACCTCTGTGACGATACATGCGGGCGTCATTTGGGTGTTTTTCAATCCCTTCTGTAAAGATTTCGATGGCGCGGCGATAATCGCCCGTATATGCCACCCGGCGTCCATACCATATGATATTCATCGGATCATTAGGATCCGCATCATAAGTTGCCTTTGCTTCCGCTAGATTTTCGATAAGTGCATCACTTGGCATGCCACCCGGATAAAGGGGCTTACCGAGCATGGACATGGCTTGCACACCATCAGGAACCGCCGGTAAAATATCCAATGGAGTCACCAATGCTTCCATTTCAGGGTCAATGGTTGCTTCCTGTTCTGTATTTTCTGAGGCGCAGGCCGAAATTAATACGGACGCTCCAGCCAAAAGCAAATATTTAAGATTTTTCATATTATCCCTCTATCCTTATTGATTATTTTTTAGATCAGCTTCCGCAGCAATGAAACCGAACGCGCCCCATCCGTACCCGGTAAATTCTTGGGGTTGGGCGATGTCATTCATCATTTGATAAGCGCGTTCATCGTCCCCATTATAAAGATACCAGTTGGCAATCCCATAAGTAAAAGCAGAACTTCTATCTTCAGAATTAGTGTTTTCCCAGAGTTCGTCAACTGATATTTCTCCTTTGTAAAGTGCAAGCAACGCCAGATAGGGCTGGCTTTCATAGACAACAATGTCAGCAGGTATCGTCTCAACATTCGCCTGCGCATCTGCAACGCGGCCCAATCTGCGTAGGGTCATATAGTTCCAATGTGTAAAGGATACATCCATATCAGAATTCACATGTAAGTCTTTACCTGTTTGAAATGCCTTATGGGCATTTTCGAAATCGTGGGTAAAGTAATAGGCAAGCCCTAAATGATACCAAATGGTACTGTGTCGGGTATAAATAGGAATATTGGCAGGATTTGGTGCCCCGTCAGGTTCGATGCTATCAATGCCGTCTTCAATCAGCATTGCTCCTTTTTTACAATCATTAAGCGCCCTTTCGAATTCACGAATTGTCAGGTAACGATGACAGCGATGACGATATAACCTTGGTTCATCGGGAAAAAGCTCCATGCCTTTTGAGAAAATCTCAATAGCACTGCGATAATCACCGGCGTAAGCATGCTTGCGGCCATACCAAATGAGAAAATCTATATTTTCAGGATCACGATCATGATCCAGTTTCGCTGCTTCTCGGTTAATCACAAGCTGTTCAGCAGGAGTAGGCATGGAAAGCGGAGCATCAAAAAGCGAAATTGCCTGTACACCATCAGGAACTATAGGCAAAATTTCGTCCACCGTTTCTTTATTCGCGCAGGACGCTAAACTCAGATAGGCAACAAATATTACGCCTTTGAAAACACCTCTCATTTTGAATTATCCCGGGCGAACAGATCCACTTCAGCAGCGATATATCCGAAGGACCCCCAAAGATTCGTTTCCATAAACTGTTCCATCAAATCATATGCGCGTTCTGGCTGCCCATTATAAAGGAACCAGTTGGCGACGCCATAGGTAATGCTCGCTTCCGCTGGGATTTTTGGGTTTGCATTGACGATTTCCTCTTCAGGGACCTCCCCCTTATAGAACATATCCAGCTTGTGGTAGTTATGAACTTCGATGATGTCCATGTCCGCGCTGATGTGATCAAGGGCGGCACGTGCTTCTTCTTCGCGCCCAAGACGACGCAGGTTCATGTAAATCCAGTGGGTGGTCGACGATGTGTTATCATCATTGAGATTTAAATCACGTCCCATGGTGAAAACGCGCAACGAATTTTCAAAATCATGTTTCAGGTAATACGCAAGCCCCAAATGATAATAAATGTTACTATGGGTGCTGGTGACAGGGATGCCGAGTGGGTTGGGTGCCCCATCCGGCTCAATTTTATCCTCTTTCCCTTTTATGAGGCTGGCGGCAATTTCATAGTCTTCAATGGCGCGGTCAAATTCACGAATGGTAATATAGCGGTGTCCCCTGTGACGGTACATGCGAGCGTCAGTCGGGTGTTTACGGATACCTTCAGAAAAAATCAAGATCGCGCGGCGGAAATCACCTGTATAGGCCACCCGGCGACCATACCAGATAATATTGTCCGCGTTCATCGGGTCGGCGTCATAATTTGCCTTCGCTTCGACCAGATTATCCAAAAGCGCCTGACGCGGCGCCGGCATGGAAAGCGGCTCCCCAAACAAGGATACAGCCTGCGCCCTATCCGGTACATCGGGAAGCAAGTGTGACTGCGCACTCGCGCTGAATGGCAATGCAAGCGCGGTGATGAGAATGAGTAGTTTTTTCATGTGTCCCTCTAATTTTTATAGATATCTGCGTAAACATTCCGCAGTTCGTTTTTTTGAACTTTCCCCATTGTATTACGCGGCAGCGCATCCACAACAAAAATTTTCTTTGGCCTCTTAAAGCTAGCGAGTTTGTCCTTTATGGCGTCTGCAATATCCTCACTAGATAGATCTTTTGAACCATCAAGCACCACAATCGCCGTTACGCCTTCGCCAAAATCAGCATGAGACACGCCAATAACCGCACTTTCATCAACGCCGTTTACGTCATCAATCAGGCTTTCGATTTCCTTTGGGTAAACATTTAGCCCGCCAGTGATAATAAGGTCTTTTGCACGCCCCACGATGGATATCCGCCCCTTATCATCCATGGTCGACACATCACCGGTGATGAAATAACCATCTTCGGTGAATTCCTCTGCTGTTTTTTCCGGCATCCGCCAATAACCACTGAAGACATTTGATCCTTTAATTTCAAGCACGCCTTTGCCATCAACTTCGTTGCCAAGTCTTACATCAACACCTGGCAGCGGAAAACCAACTGTACCCGCCACACGGTCCCCGTCGTAAGGATTTGACGTGATCATGCCTGCTTCGGTCATCCCGTAACGCTCTAATATCTTATGCCCGGTGCGTTCTTCAAATTGTAGGAACGTTTCACATAGCAGCGGCGCGGAGCCACAAAGGAATAGGCGCATATTTTTGCAGAGCTCATTGTCAAAATGATCATCGGCAAGAAGGCGCACATAATGTGTCGGAACACCCATCAGCACCGTACTACGGGGCAGATCAGCAATTACCTGATCCGGGCTAAATTTATCATGAAAAATCACAGTATTTGTGGTCCAGAGCGCACAATGAAGTGCGACAAATAGCCCATGAACATGAAATATCGGTAGCGTATGCAACAACACGTCGTCCTCCGACCAATGCCAAAGATCGCTCAAAACCTCTACATTTGCGCGCAGGTTATCATTGCTAAGCATTGCGCCCTTGGAACGTCCTGTGGTGCCCGATGTAAATAGTATCGCGGCGATGTCACTACCCGCGATTTGTTCCGCATCTGCTTTTTCAGCAATGCTCACTTTCGGCCACAAAGTGCCGCTACTATCATTTCCAAGAGTAAACACTGTTTTTTGGCCAGCGATTCTAATGAACTGTTCTTCGGCGGCAGGGTCACAGACACACAAATCAGGCTCCGCCGTATCAAAAAAGTACTGAACCTCCGATTCTGTATATCCGGTATTCAGCGGCACAAATATAGCCCCCATCCTTAGACAGGCCAGATAGAGAAACACCGCTTCTGGTGATTTTTCCACCTGAACCAACACACGGCTGCCCTTCTTAACACTGGCATTTGTCATTACATCCTGAATTTTCGCACAGGTTAGATCAATTGTTGAGTAAGGATGCTTCACAGATCCCGCTTCGATAAAGGTCTTATCACCCGCACAGCGAGCACGTTCATGAATATGGTGATATAACCCTTGCATATCAGACATTTAATTTACGCCAAGCTGCTTAGATAGTCGGAAAGCGCCTTTACCTTCTTTGGGTCGGTAATATGGCGGGAAAAATCATCTCCTGGCGCCATGCTTGGCGCATTTTCGGTATAAGGGCTACCCACTAAAGTTCGACACGACGAATGAATTTCGATAACAGAGAAAATTTTGAAAAGCGCTTCCACATTTGGTGGATTAATCTTTGAACAAGGCATGATTGAAATGCGTCCGTCAGCCTGATCGATCACCGATTTGATCTTGAGCGCCCCTTCAAGGGCTGTCTCACGTTGTCCGGAAGTAAGAATTCGTTCAATACCCAGTTCAATCGCCTGCTCTAGCGCCTCCGACGTATCTGGTGTCACGTCAAAGGCGCGGTGCAGCGTTACTCCCAGCCCTTCGGCATGATTGATCAGTTTTTCAAGCTTCGGAACATCGAGTGCACCATTTTCATGGGTGATACCGATCACGATCCCCGCCATGCCATAACGGCGGCAGGTATCAATGTCATGCATCATCACATCCATATCTTCAAAATTGAAAATGAAATCGCCGCCCCGCGGCCGGATCATGGCGTAAATGGGTTTTCCCAGCTTTGCAGCGCGTTGCATTAGTCCTGCTGAAGGAGTCGTGCCGCCAATCCCCAGCGCATCACATAGTTCAATGCGGTCCGCGCCGTTATTAACTGCATCAATGGCGCCCTGGATGGTGTCCACGCATACTTCAAAGGTTATTTTACTCATTGGCCCAGATCCGGGATTTCAGCGTCCTCGCCCCACCAGCGTTTGATATTTTTCTCATATTCGCCGCCGCTTACATATTCGGCTATAAATTCATTTAGATACGCAAGGAATGCCGGCTCGCCTTTGCGGACCCCCATTGCAATATCGCCAGCAACAAAGACCCCCGGCAAGATATCGAGGCTTCCGATCTGGCTTGCCACATAATCAGCCATGGAGCTATCCTCGATGCCCGCATCAACTCGGCGCTGACGAAGCAGCAGCACGCCATTAGGTGCAAAATTTTCGGTATAAACGATTTCGGCGCCCGGCACCTGTTCACTAATGAAGATCGCCCCACTGGTGCCGCGACCAGCCACGACCTTTTTGCCAGCAAGGTCAGCAAGAGATTTGATGCTCTGACCTTTCTGGTAGATGATGCGAAGCCCTGTTTTGAAATAAGGATCGGTGAAATCAATCACCTCAGCACGCGCTTCGGTCACAGTCATATTACCGATCACCAGATCAAGCTGCCCAGACTGCAGAAGGCTCACACGCGCATCGCCATAAACATCGGTGATCCTAAGCTCAACACCCATTTTCTCGGCGAGCAATTTTGCCACTTCATAATCGTATCCTATGGGTTCATTGCGCCCATCCCTGCCCCCCATGGGCATCCCGCCAAGGGAAATTCCCACTTTGATAAAGCCCTGCTCCCGTATGTCATCCAGTACACCAGCGTATGAAACTGTATGAGCCATAAATATTGAAATAATTGATAAAAATATTTTCTTCATGATGTGACTTATACCACTTCACTCGTCCGTAATTCAGGTTTTTCCATATCAGGAGTCCAAAACCAGTATTTCGCGGCCTCGTCCAGATTGTAAGAGACTACCTTATGATTACCCTTCGTGTCTATGGCGTGGATGACAAGACCAGCGATAAATCCTTCTTTTAGTTCAGAAATTTCTTCGATAGCGAGCTTTACGGCGTCCGCGAGTGTGTGACCCAGTCTCATGGCGAGCACGATCGTACGTGCCGTTCCTGCACGGATGGTCATTTCACCGGTATGAGTACAAGCGGCAGCACCAAATCTGCTGTCTGCATAATAGCCAGCACCGGCAATGGGGCTGTCGCCCAGCCTCCCCGGGTATTTCCAGCCCCAGCCAGAAGTGCTGGTGGCGGCATGGGTGGCTTTCGCCACGTCCTGACAAATATAAACGGTAGTATCACGCACTTTTTCGGGATCTGTAATTGTGCTGTTGAGCGGCGCCAATGGTATATCAGGGAAATTAGCTTTCTCGTCGTCAGAAAGGATGCCGTCTAGTTTTCGTTGCCAGACATCCCGCGAATGTTCAAGCAAGGTATCAACCTTCTCAAGTCCGATCTCAGCTGCTAACCTGTCCGCGCCATCACCGGTGACCATAACGTGATTTAGTTTTTGCATCACCGCCCTCGCCACTTGCACAGCATGATAAGTATGTTTGAGTGCGCCCACCGCGCCCACTTCGCGGGTGGTGCCGTCCATGACACCTGCATCAAATTCCATGTCACCCAGCAGGTTGGGCCAACCGCCATAACCAACACTTCGGATGGTTGGATCCGCTTCCACAAGGCTGATACCCTCCACCATGGCATCAAGGCCGTGCGTGCCTTTCCTTAACGCCTCCGCACATTTTTCTATGCCAGGGCCACCTTCTTTATTGGCAATCAGGATCATGATCCGGTCCCCATCTTTGAAAGGAATTTGGCGATCCGCGGATCCGCCATGCCGCCATCCGCGCTGAAAAAATCCGCCGTTGGTAAATCACAAAGGATTTTGCCCTGATCCAAGAAGACAATTCGGTTAGATATTTCACGGGCAAATTCAATTTCATGTGTTACAGAGATCATGGTCATGCCGTCATTGGCAAGGTTTTTAAGAATTTCAAGCACTTCCGCAGTCATTTCCGGATCAAGCGAACTGGTCACTTCGTCGAGCAATATATAATCCGGACCTACTGCCAGCGCACGGCAAATGCCGACCCGCTGCTTTTGTCCGCCAGATAGTTGCGCTGGATATACATCGGCCTTATCCCCTAATCCTACACTTTCAAGTAAGGCGCGCGCCTTATTGGTCGCGTCAGTTTTACTCACCCCAAGCACTTGAACTGGCGCAAGAGTGATATTTTCAATCACTTTAAGGTGAGGATAGAGATCAAATTGCTGAAAAACGGTCGCACATTTTTTACGCACGGCCTTCAACTCATCCTTCTTCGTAACATCCAACCCATCGACTACAACAGAACCGCTGCTGATCTCTTCCAAGCCATTTATACAACGCAGCATCGTGCTTTTCCCCGAACCACTTCCGCCAAGGATTGAGATCACTTCAGCGGGGCGGATGGTCAGGTCTACACCTTTTAACACCTCAAGATCATCAAAGTTTTTATGTAAATCCTTTATTTCAATCATCAGATGTTTGTTACCCGTTTATATCTGTTGAATCTGTTTTCCAGTTTGGAGCCCGCAATCCCTATCATTTTGGCAAGTACAAAATAAGTTGCACCAATCACCGGCCAGACGATAAAGGGCTCAAACGTTCTTAAGTTCACAATATCGCCTACGCGCGTGAGGTCAACCACGCCGATCACAGACACCAGTGACGTAACCTGTAACTGGTTGATGGCAAGACCCACAAGCATCGGCATGGCAAAGGCAAGACTTTGTGGATAAATGATCAACTTTAGAATTTGCCATTCTGACATGGCAAAGCTTCGGGCAGCCTCCAGCTGCTTTTTATCGATGGCGTCTATAGAGGATATGACAATCACTGCAATGAAGGCTGCTGTATTTCCGCTTAGCGTTATGATCGCCGCCTCCACTGGTGAAAGATCTATCATGAGCAAAGCTGGAATTCCGAAGTAAACCAGAAACAATTGCACAAGTACCGGTGAATTTTTGAGAAATTCACTTATCAGCATCAGTATTTTGCCAAGAACCGAAATCCGGTAATAGCGGATCAGACCAATCAAAACACCGAAAAGAAGCCCCAATATCGAAGATGTGATAAACACCCAGGCGGAAATCCCAAGCCCCTCGGCCCAAAGCTGTAGATCAAAAATTGTAAACCCATCATCACCGTACATCGTCAAACCTCATTATATCGATTGAGGTGTTTGTGCCAGGTAGCGATGAGCGCAGAGAGTGCGAAGGTGAGTGCACCATAAAAAATCACCAGAAATACATATACTTCAAACGGACGGAAGGTTGTCGAGGCGATAATCTTACTGGCCGAGGTAAGTTCACCCAACGTGATCGCCGACAGGATCGAAGTGGTGAGGATCAAATTAATAAACACAGACCCTAAAGGGCGGATCGACGACGTGATCGCAATGGGGAGGATAATTTTTGTATATAATTTAATGCGGCCAAAGCCGAATGATTTTGCGACCTCGATGATCCCTTTATCAATATTCACAATACCGGCGCGCAGCGTTTCCGTCACATAGGCGCCTACCGCGATACTCAGCGCGAGGCATCCTGTCCAGAAGGCATCAATATAAACCCCGACTTCCGGCAGGCCATAATAAGCAAAGAAAATAAGCACCAGAAAAGGAATATTTCTGAAAACATCCACATAACAAAGTGCAAAGAGACGCGCGGCTTTGGCTTCCGACACCCGCATTAGCGCAACAATCAAACCAACAATAAAACTTCCAATTATGGAAAGAACGCTTATTTCCGCCGTGACAAGGAATCCGCCCCAAAAGGCGGGCAAGTGTTCCAGCATGGCGGAAAGATCAGGCATTCCGCGATTAATTCATCGAAGACAGGTCAGCCTCGGCAGCGATATATCCAAAGGATCCCCAAGCTCTGGCATTAAGCATCTTTTCCATCATTTCCTTACCCTTGGCTTCATCACCATTATAGTAGTACCAGTTGGCAAGGCCATATGCGGTTGCGGCGTCTGCAGAATCTTCAAGATCAATACCTTCTGAAATTTCAGCTTCAGAAATTTCACCTTTATAGAAAAGGCCCAGCTTGTGGTAAGTATGATTTTCAAGTATCTCCATATCCGCAGTGATCGGATCAAGCACATGTTTTGCTTCATCGTGAGTTTCGCCCATGCGGCGGCGGATCATATAGCGCCAGTGGGCGATGGAGGCATGATTGTCCGCATTCCTCGCTACGCCATAATCAAGATCGTATACGCGCTTGGCGTTTTCAAAATCCTGCTTAAGGTAATACGCAAGACCCAGATGGTAATAAATATTGCCATGAAGTGTGCTCACTGGAATGTTAAATTCATTTGGCGCGCCATCTTCTTCCACTTTGTTTTGCTTGCCTTTGATCATCTCGGCAGCTTTTTCAAGATCAGCAATAGCACGGTCAAATTCACGGATCGTGATATAGCGATGGCCACGGTGACGATAAAGCTCCGGTGCGTTTGGATTATCAAACATGCCTTCAGAGAAAATTTTAATCGCTTCGCGGTAGTCGCCCGCGTAGGCAAGCCTTCTGCCGTACCAGACCGCATTATCAAGTCTCATGGGATAATCCATGTATTTATATTTGGCGTCTGCCAATCTATCGAGCACGCCTTCATTGGTCGCATCGGGCATGGTAAGTGTTTCGCCCATCAGGGAAACGGCCTCGGCTCCATCGGGTACGTCAGGAAGGACATCTTGCGCAAACGCGCTGCTGGCGGAAAATAGTGAAATAATCGCAATTTTGCTTAATTTTTTTAAATACATTTTTGAGGCCCATATCTTGTTTTAATCTTGCAACCCTTCAGGTTTGCCCATTTTATAGGTGCAAACCCGCAAGCTTGTCAATAAAACAAAAAAGCGGCTAAATTATGTATAATGCTCCCTGATCCAGGCGGTAATATCGTCAGCTTTTTCTGGGCGTTTGACATAAAACCCCTGGGCCTGATCACAATTCATTGAAGCCAGCTTTTCAAGCTGCTCTTCTGTTTCCACGCCTTCCGCAATCACATTAAGATTAAAGCTATGACCAAGCCTGATCACCGCTTCTACAAGCGAAAGGGCGCTGTCGCTTTCGATCATATCTTTGATAAACGTCTGATCGATTTTTAGCTTGTCCACAGGAAGGCTGCGAAGATAGGCGAGTGACGAGTACCCAGTACCAAAATCATCAATGGACAGTTGAACACCCATTTCAGACAATTCATGGAGTATTTTGATGGTTTCCTCTGTCTGGCTCATGATCACACCTTCAGTGATTTCCAGATCAAGGTAAGCAGGATCAAGGTTCGCTCCTTCGAAACATTCACGGACAAATTTGGTAAATCCTTTTTCCTGAAAATGAAACGGTGAAATATTTACGGACATTTTAAGGGTTGGCATGCCCTGATCATTCCAGACCTTCGCCTGCTGACACGCTTCAGGTAAAAACTGCTCTGTAAGCGGGATAATCTGCTTTGTATGTTCTGCCAGCGGTATAAAATCTTCCGGTGAAATCCAACCTTTATCCGGATGCTGCCAGCGCAGCAAAGCTTCAACACCAAGCACCTGTTTGCTGCTTATATCGATCTGTGGTTGATAATGCAGCAGAAATTGACTTTTTGAAATGCTGTCACGAATATCAAACAGCATGTTGGACCGTTCCATAATCTCAGAATGCATTCCGTGGTCATAAACAACAATATTTTCCTGATTGGGAAGCTTTGCTTTGTTAAAAGCGATCTTTGCATTTCGGTTGAGCGGGTCAGTTTTTTCAGCATGTTCGGGATATACACTGATCCCTGCAGAAGTGGTCATGGTAACTGAGTTATTAGCGATCTGGATGGGTGCGCTTATTTCCTTCATAAGCTTTTCAACGAGAGTTCTGACCTCATCCACATTTTTTTCATGTTTGGTTATGATGCGAAACTCATCATATGCCACATGGGATAAATGCACATCTTCACCCAAAAATTCCTGACATCTGTTTGCCACTTCCGTCACAACATGGTCGCCAGCGCTCAGGCCCAGGAATTCATAAATTTCGTTTAGAGAGTTTATGCCAAAATGCACGAGCCCCATAAATTGTTCATCGCCATTGTTGTCGTTGGACGCCACATCTCGCCTCATGTCGACGATCCGTTTACGCACTTCTTTTTTGTGAAGAACCTGATTGGGAAGGCCCGTAAGATTATCATGCTGAAGCACATGGATGATGTCGTCGGCTCTGGCCTGCTCTAGAGACGTCACATCGGTGTAGTTGAGCACCAGTTGATCATCGTTGATACGCATCACTTTGCTATATAGATTGCGCCCGTCCGCAAGAACCAATTTCACCATTTCACTATTGTCATTATCTGCGAGCAGTTCTTCCACATGGACATTGGCCGCATGATTAACATCGATATTATTTTGCCACGACTGACGGATCACTTTTCGGATAATTTCCCGAAGTCCCATGCCCCGTTTGATAAGGCCGTTGGGGATATTGAATATATTTTCGAAGGATTTGTTCCATGAAATTATTTTGTGGTTACTATCAAACATCGCAGCCCCGGCACCCAGGTTATCCAGCAATGTTTGAAATCCTTCATATGATTTCTGGTTTTGCTTGGCGATCTGCACTACTTCATCCATAAGCGATGTATTTCTATTTTGCAGATAAAGTGCGCTGACGATCATCTTATGTATGGTATGGCCAACGAATCCAACTGCCCCACAAAATGCTAGACTACTGATCGCCATCAGTAATCCATAGTTCCGCGACGGTGCATTTACCATATAAAGCGATGTTATAATGCTGATCGGCAGCAAAAATGACCATATGATCATAGGATGCGCGGCGCTACTGATCGTCGAAATACACGCAAATCCCAAGAGCAGTGCAATAATGGTCAAGGTCAGTGTTTCATTTTCACCAACTCCCGTTGGGATTAACAAAACACTCCCCCACGCAAGCCCAATCACAAACATCAATGCACTGTATACATAAAGCCACGTCTTTGGGTTTTCTCGCAAGTCGGATTTGCTGGCCCTGTTATAAAAAACCAGCCTCACGACCATCAGTGCGGATACCAATGACACCCAATAATATTGAAGGTTTGAAGAAAACTGATCAAAAAATACCCAGAAATAGACAGCAATCACTACAATACCGCCGGCGGTGTTTGGAATAATATGGGAAAACAATACCCTTAATTGATCGTGCAAAACCTGTCCGCTCTGCGCGGGATTTTCCAAGTTTTCACTAATGCGATCAATATTAGCTATTTTACCGCTCCCATAGATCTATGGTTACTTCCCCATCCCCCGCGCATGTAGATTTCAAGTGTAACTAAATTACGCTTTTGCAACAACCGTTTATATTCAATGCGCGCGCGTGCGGGGAATATTATAATTGTAAAAAGCAAATCTAGGACTTAAAGATTAATAATTACTTACAGTTTCAGAGTTAAAATGACCATGTTGAAGCCAGAAGAGTTAACAATCACGAACATCAGAAATGAACTGAATAAGATCAGCTTGGAAATGATGGAATTGATCAAAAAATACAATCTGTCCGCGACATCCCAATTAGACGTTATTGAGATGGCACGAACACAAATTACTGAGAAGGACGATTATGTGCGTTTTTTGGAGCTATCACTTGAAGGGCGCATTTATGGCGAAGCCGCTGCCGCGCTTGAAAATGCAACCATCAAAGATGGTGATTAAGCACTAAGCTGATTTCCTAGCCCATCAAATATCATATTCCAGCCATCAATAGCGCTTTGCTCAAATTCCGCCCAGATATCATCCATTTCATGGGTTACTGTGACGGTACATCCGTCCCCATTCTCGGCAAAATCCACCGTCACATTTGATGGCAAGTCATCATTCACATTTTCCATGAAATAACTAAAGATTATTTGATTGTTTGGATCGATTTTATGGTATGTGCCTACATGGATAGCCATTTGACCTTCGCGTTCCTCACCAATTCTAAAACTGCCACCTTCACGCGCGTCTACTTCGCTTACTTTATTTTTACCGTCAGGCACGCCAAAAAGCCAGTTACCTACGCCATCCGGATCAATCCAGGCATTAAAGACGCGCTCCCGTGACGCTGAGAAATCCCGCGACACCGTTACATAAAAAGGCTTTTCAATTTTTCTGAGTTCAACCATTATCAAGTCCTTCCTTTAAATATTCATCAAGCTGTGAAAGCTGCAACTCCCAGAATTTTCGGTATTTTTCGACCCATTTCTGTGCTTCGCTTAGGGGGGCCGCTTCCAGCCGACAGCGGCGCCATTGTGCTTGCTTGCTTCTCGATATAAGTCCTGCTTTTTCCAGCACTTTTAAGTGTTTAGAAACAGCAGCCATGCTCATATCATATGGCTCCGCCAGTTCACCCACTGTTGCCTGCCCTCTGGCAAGACGTTCAAGAATGCCCCGCCTGGTGGAATCGGCAAGGGCCTGGAATGTGAGATCAAGTTGACTGCTGCTCATTTGTATTTAACCATTTTGTTAATAACTATTTGGTTAAATACAATATAAAGAGCTACGAGTCAACCGTTTTCGGTCGCTTTCGGTATTTTTCTAGAGAATTTCTTTAAGCGTCGATTTGGCGATGTTGCCACCACAGGCAATAATCGCCACTTTTTTACCAGCCCAATGGTGCTTTTGCTTTAGATATCCTGCAATTGCCACACCCACCGCACCTTCACCGATGGTGTTCGTGTCTTCGATGAAAATTTGAAGCCCTTCAATGAGTTCCTCTTCGCTGACATCGATAAATTCGTCCACATAATCGCGGCAATATTCAAATGTGATGGTTCCCTGCTCTACACCACCCGCTGTCCCGTCGGAGAGTGTCGGCTCGGACGGAAGATCAAGCACCTCACCAGCTGCCACGCTTTGTTGCATGACATTGGAATTTGTCGGTGAGACCGCAATGATCCTGGTATCCGGTGACAAGTTCGCCATGGCAATGGCAATCCCCGACATGAGTCCACCACCACCAAGGGATATAAACACCGCGTCAAAATCCTGATGCTCGGCAAAAAGTTCGAACCCGATGGTCCCCTGCCCACCAACGATCTGCATATCATTATAGGGGGAGACAAAGGATTTTCCGTTATCAGCGGCGTACTTACGGGAAGCGATCTCCCCATTTATCGGGTCACCATCGGTTTTTACCACTTCAACACCATATGCAATCATACCGTCATATTTGGTCTGACTTACATCACTTGGTGCAAAGACCGTCCCCTTGGTGCCCGTCTTATGACACATATAACCAACCCCAGCACCGTGGTTGCCGGTGGACGCGGTGACCACCCCACGTTCCCGTTCTGTGTCCGTCATGGACAGGATTTTATTGGCCGCGCCGCGCAGTTTAAATGATCCGGTAGGATTGAGATTTTCCATCTTGAAATAAACTTCTGTATCCCCATCGCTTAGCAACTTGCTTTTAACCAGCGGTGTTGGTTCTACGACATTTCTGATTCGCGCACTCGCCTTGGCGATTTCAATAAACTGGTCTGTGCCTTTTTCTTTGTTCATTTATGGCTCACTCATTTCCACTTACTGGTGACAGTTTTTCATCAAAATTTGTCACATTATATTTTTCGACGATTTCTTTCACCTTTTCCACATCAATGGCTTCCAGCGTACCACGGCTGCTGGTCACGGTTTCGGCCTTCAGCATGGCGTTATATATCGATTCCTGCGTTGCTTCAACAACCGCCTGGAAAAGCGGTGACATGGCGGTGTTGCTTAAGGTTTTTGCCGGGACCGGTTCCCGCGCGCCGCGATCACGGCGGACGTCTTCATTGGTGGAAAAAGCAATGACATAATCACCGGAGCTGTTATGAGCCACGGATCCGGTCCTTGCCAAACCCATCATGCCCCGTTTGGCAAGCCGGTCCAGATTGCGGGATAAGATCGGCGCGTCTGTTGCAACAATAATCATCATAGACCCACCGTCCATGGGCACTTCACCGCGCCGCGCTTCTTCGAGCTGATTTTTATAGGAATATTGACCAAGTTCACGCCCTACGGGCGCGCCGTTGATATTTAGATCCCCACCAAAATTGGTTTGTACTAAAACGCCTACGGTATAGCCACCAAGGCTTTCGGGTAGTACCCGGGAACTGGTACCAATGCCGCCTTTCCAGCCGAAGGCTTGAGTACCGCGACCGGCGCCAACACTGCCTTCTTCCACCGGGCCGGACATTGCCGCGTTAAGGGCCGCATGGGTGTATTCTTCGCGTGCGCTATCGTCGGACCACATGTTGTTCACACGACTGTCATTTGTTTCCCCGACCACAGGGTTCACGGTGTGTTGACCCTGATTGCGTTTTTCAAGGGTCCAGTCTTTGAGCGCTTCCGCGGCGGTCCACACGCAAAGGGTACAACCAAGAATGATCGGCGTTTCAATTTCGCCGAATTCGCGGACCTGGGTTTCGCCCACAAGCTTACCATAACCATTCCCGGAGTGGATCCAGGCCGGTACTGGATAGCGGTACATGTCATGGCTTGACGGAATGATTGCTGTAATCCCGGTCCTGACATCCTCACCAATATTGACTGTGTGATGACCCACAAGCACGCCCTTAACATCGGTAATGGCATTATGCTCACCTGGCGCGATGGTCCCCACATCAATACCAATATCCCGCGCGCGCGGTTTATCATTTTGTGCTAATACCGATTGAAATCCACAAACAATCAGTGCCGCAAAAATATATCCGTAAATCTTCATAGCTTATCCCTCGTTTGAAAAAACAGGCTCGCACAGCGCGCAATCGAAATCAAGCCGATAACCAGCAAATATAATCATTGCGCGAAATAAGACACTGGTAGTAGAATGTGCCCCATCTATAGGGGCAAAATATTGGGAGACTTAAAATGAGCAGATCCAGACGATTTTTTCTAAAAAGCATGGGTGCAAGTGCAGGGATGAGCGCGCTTTATCTGGCAGGATCAACAAATATGGCGCTGGCGGCACAAAATATACAGGACACCATCGCGGGTGCCGGCGGTCTAATGACCGATAATGAGGGTTTCTGGAAAGCCGTCCAGAAGGAATTCATCGTTGAAAAAGATTTGATCATGCTCAATGCCGCAAATATGACACCAACCCCGAAGATTGTCCATGACACGGTGATTGAACATACCCTTGATATGGAAAGAAATTGTTCTTTCCAGAACCGCGCCAAATATGGCGATCTTAACGAAAAATCCCGCGCCTTTATCGCCGGCTTCCTTGGCGCCGATGAGGACGAAATTGGTTTTGTCCGCAATACTTCGGAAGCAAATAATACAGTCATCAACGGTCTTGATCTTGGCCCTGGTGATGAAGTACTGATCTGGGACCAAAACCATCCCAGCAATAATGCATCCTGGCACCATAAAGCTGAAAGATTTGGATTTAAGGTGGTCACCGTTTCCACTGGGGATACACTAAATACGGTTGATGACCTGCTTGCACCGTTTAAAGCGGCGATCAATGAAAATACAAAACTCCTGTCCTTCAGTCATATATCCAACGTGACCGGGACGACGCTCCCAGGCAAGGAAATGGCGGCACTCGCCCATTCTGTGGGCGCTAAATGCCTGATGGATGGCGCACAGTCATTTGGATACATGGATATTGATCTTCATGATGATGGCGTCGATTTTTACACTTCCAGCGGTCAAAAGTGGATTACCGGCCCAAGGGAAGCCAGTTTCATTTATGTAAAAAAAGAAACGCAGCCGGAGCTCTGGTCAAACATGGTAACCGCTGGTTGGGGCGGCGTTAAGGACCGTGGCGCCCGCAAATATGAAAATCTGGGTCAGCGGGACGATGGTCGCGTTTGGGCCCTCGGTCGCGCTGTCGAATTTCAGCAAATGATCGGCAAGGACCGCATTGAGGCACGGACCAGTTATCTGGCGAGCAACCTGATTGCCATGATTGCGGATCGAATTCCAAACTCGCAGTCCCTTACCAAACAAGCAGAAGGGTTTAACAGCGGCGTAACAGTAACCCTGATAAACACACCCAATGCCGCCGAAGCCGCCCGCAAAATATATGAAGAACACAGGGTGTCTGGCATGATCAGCGCACGTGATGACGTGCTGCGTGTGCGGTTGTGCCCGCATTATTACATCACAATGGATCAAATTGAACGTACCGTTGATGCCCTTGTTGCATCTATTTAAGGAAGAAAAACAAAAATGATAAAAAATTCTCTATTGGTTGTTACCGGAAGTCTGTTTTTAACCGCCTGCACCGCTGAAGAAAGCGGTAGTAATGCTCAAGAATCCATGGCGGCAGAACCCGTTGTGCCACTCAATATACTAACAGAAGCTGAAATTGCCGATGGCTGGGAGCTTCTTTTTGATGGCAGTGATATCAGTGCCAACTGGCGTGGTTATAAAATGGATACCGTCCCGACAAAATGGGAAGTGGAAGACGGCGCCATTTTCTTTAACCCGAATAATTACGGCACCGGCGGCGATATCATCAGCCGCGAACAATATAGTGAATTTGAATTTGCGTTGGAATGGAAAGTGGCCCCCGCGTCAAATAGTGGGATCTTTTATCACGCCGTTGAAAGCGATGATTATAAATTCCCTTACGAAACCGCGCCGGAAATGCAGGTCCTTGATAATGACCGCCACGGCGATGGCAAGATCAAGTCCCACCGCGCAGGTGATCTTTACGACTTGATGGAAAGCAGCGTTGAAAATGTTAAGCCCGTTGGTGAATGGAATGCGGTTCGCATTGTAGTTCAAGGCAATACTGTCCAGCACTGGCAAAATGGTGAAAAAGTAGTTGAGACCACCATGTGGGACGAGAACTGGGATGCGCTCATTGCCGACAGCAAGTTTGCCACTTGGCCGGGGTTTGGAAAATCCAACGTAGGCCATTTTGCTTTGCAGGATCATGGCGATCCGGTTTGGTACCGCAATTTAAAGGTTCGCAAGCTGGACTAAATTAGTCCCATGTGAGCTTTGACGCGGATGATCGCCGTCCTTCTTCGTCCGCGTAAACACCCACAATCCCGCGCATAAAGGCGTTTGGAAAAATCCCTTCGTGAAGCTCGTCGGGTAGCACCTCCAAATTTACCTTTAAGTTTGGATTAAACCGTCTTTGCAATGCGTTGAAAAGCACGTAAACGTCCGTGACCAAGCTCATGCGTTCTTCTGCATCCCCGACCGCGAAATAAGCCCGCGTCTCGAAGGGATACTCGGTATCCTTCGTTGCTTCTGCGGTTTTCATGGTCGAACGATCCATACGGGGATAGAGGAAATCATCCCACCAGATGGAAGGACTAATGATCAGATACCGCTTAAACATACCGGGTCTGGTCATCAGCGCGTGGGTCGCAGCAAGACCACTCATGGATTTTCCAATGAGGACGCGATCTTCATCGTCCACATCATATTTGGCTTCGATAAACGGAATTACCTCGTCGCGCACCACATCAAGGAATGCATCAGCGCCACCTGAATTTTCATAATCAACAGGATTTGATCTTAAAAAATGATCTTCCGGCGGCGTAAAGCTGGTGGGCGTATAGTCGCGGGTGCGGTTGGCTTCTTTCCAGTCGCCATCGGCTTCATCCTGATAACCGATACCAACAAAATAAGCGCTTGGTGTGTAATTGAAATATTCATAATTATAACTCACGGCCGCCGCCGGAGTAAAAAGCGCAAGCGGATCAAGGAAGTAAAAGGTCGATGATTTCTGCCCCTCTTCCGGTGGTTCAATTGGTGGGCGCACATAAAGGCGGTAGTTTATCCCATTACTGGATGTGGGCAGGTCAAAAACCTTCACATCCCAAGGGTAATCAAAATTCTTAGCTGGCAAATTTTCCGCGAGCTCTGCAGGCGTTTGTGCTGAGGATAATGGGGAAAAGATGAATAGGAAAAAGGCAGGAAGGGCTAGGCTCCCCGCTTTAAATAATGTGTTGAATTTATCTATCATTTTGCAAACCGCAATCATTCGATGGCAATTTCCAAACTCCCAGGTCGCATCGTAGCACTGGAACTCAGGATCAACAATTATTTTTGTGAAATGGTCTTTTGTAAAATGTCCGCAGCCTCCTGGATCACTGGCTCCCAGTTTCCTTTTTCCTGTTGTATGATCAGCTTTATGGCCGGTACCATGGGCATATAATCTTGCCCCAGTGAATTCCATCCTCTATCGCGGTTAAGAATATAGGTTGGAATACCAAGCACGCCAGCAAAACTGGCGGGGGATGTATTTGCCGCTATCACAATATCCATCTGATTGGTAAGTGCAAAAACTTGTTCCAGATCACTCCGGTAATCGAGATCATCAAATGTTATAATTTTACAGCCAAATGTGTCCTCAGCCCGTGCAATTTCATCGGCACAATCATCATACATCAGGCTATAGATCTTAACGTCTGCTGTATTTAAGATCGGCCCCCATTCCACAATATCCGCATAATGAATATCGCGCTGTAGACTTCTTTTTCCACCTCTCCAGCATATCCCAAGCTTAAAGTCTTCGTTGCTTCCCTGAATTCGCATTTTCCACTGTTCTTGCAAATTCGGATCCGGTTTAAAGGTCGGAATTTCGCGATCAAAACTTTCAAGGTCCACGCGAAAATATTTAAACAAATTCAATGCGTTACTTGCATAGTCAAGTTCATTTACCGGCCAGTCATAGTGATAAGAAGCGATATTTGCGACCTTTTCTGTGTTGAACGGCCTTACTTCGACATCTGGATATGTACGCGTTAATATAGGGACCAAACGAGGATCTATTTCAAGCACAACCTTATCAGCCATTTCTGAAACATCCTGCAGACAATGAAGAAGCCGCACCTGATCACCAATGCCCTGTTCACAAGATATTAGGATCTTTTTGCCTGCTAAATCCTCACCATTCCAGCGCTTTAGTTTATGATGATATTGGGTTTTACGATCTTTTCTGTTCTGGCTGCCAAAATCCATTTCCCGCCAACCGTCCTTTAGATTACCCTGGGACAGCAACACCTGACTTCTATTAAAGCGAATGATCGGATTTCCTTTATCGCGCTTAAGTGCCTTATCGAAATAACTGAGCGCCTGATCCAAATCTTCTTTTTGAGTATAAATTTCAGCTAGATTGGTGAGCGCTTCCACAGAGCCAGGCTTTAGCCTCAGGGCCTCCCGATAAAAAATTTCGGCGTTTTCGATATCGCCTTTTAGTAACACAGTATTTGCCAGATTGATCCAAGTCCCGGCATGTTCCGGATTTGTAGCAAGCAGCGCTTGAAATAATTCAATGGCTTCGTCTGGTCGGTCCTGACCGCTTATCACCAGAGCAAGGTTTGTTGCTGCTTCCAATGAATCGGGGAGTAATCCATAAACGGTACGGAACATTTGTTCCGCAATTGGAAGTGCATCCATTTTTTTTGCCACATTGCCAAGGGCAAATATGATATCAGGGTTTTGAGGGCTTTTTGAAAGTGCCGCTTCATAGGCAGTGATCGCATCCGCAAACTTTCCCGATGCTTCCAGCTTTTTTGCTTTTTTCACGAGAATTTTTGCTTCTCTGTTCATTATTCAGCCTTAATACGGGAAACCAAATGCGATTTGATCAGTGTTATAAAAAGTGCTGCTGAAATACCAGAAGCGGAGAAGAGCATACACATCACCATAATCTGATATCTAACCGCAATAAGCGGATCCACACCCGCAAGAATTTGCCCGGTCATCATCCCAGGAAGCGAAACAAGCCCCACACCGAACATGGCGTTTACAATGGGAATAAGAGACGCCCTAAGTGCGATACTCCTCGCCTTTTCATATTCTACGCCGCGATCCATTTCTGCACCGATACGTTCAGCGGCCAGGCTTATGCTGTTCATGGATGATGAAAAAATCATACCACCAAGCGGGATTAAGTAGCTTGGTTCGTACCATGGCGTTATTCCGAGCACCCCTTGTGTGATCAGTGTAAGCACGAACCCGCCGCCGGTTATGATTGAAATGAGCGCGATGGGAAACAAGGTTTTCCGGTGAATTTTTACTGTTCTAAGCGATATCCAGCTTGAGAAAAACAACATCACCGCAAGCACGGAAAGGACCACCCAGCCATGCTCCGTCTCAAAAATGTAGTCAAGGATAAACCCTACGATCAGAAGCTGTACAAGCATCCTGGAAATGCCCATAAGTGCTTCTTTACCGTCACTTCGCCACTTAAAAAGAATGATCAAAACTATCGCAGCGGGAATAAAGGCAAGCGCCAAATTCTCGAGCGGTATATTTTGAATGCTGTCCATTTAGATCCCTGATTTTGTGAATTAGCTTCACTCTATAACAGACGATTTTGAATTGCATCTATAAAGATTACTGAGAACGAAATTTACCTAGAATTTTATCTGCAAGATCCGGTGATACGGCACAAAACCCGCTTTCTGGATCGCTTTTTGCGCACCAATATTGTCATTTTCTGTGGAGCAGATTGGAGTCCATCCCTCTTCCTCGCACTTTTCCAAAAGCAAGCCCAGCACTTCTGTTGCGATTCCTTTTTTGCGATAAGCAGGTGCGACCACCATCCCTAGATCAGCAATATTCTCCTGCATCGGGCTGAGGCGGCATTCCCCTGCCGCAATAAGTTTGCCATCCTGATATAAGCCGTAAAGCTCACCGCGCTCAATACGTTCAGCGTAATATCCCCTGAGCCAATCTTCGGGAGCACCAAGGACGTCAAGAGCGAAGAGTACAGCACCTTCGAAATCCTGTGTACTGAGCACCCTAAACTCTGATCCATCTGCTAAGCCGGGTTTTGGCATTTGAACGTCTTTGGGCACATAATACATATGTGCATTCACCGCCACCGATTTCTGCTGCTCTTGCGAAAGGCGTAAAAAATCCGGCTCTGACGTAGCGACGAAAGATCCGACGATTCCAAGTTCTTTAATTGCACTTGCAAAAACCTCTGTCGCGTCAGCTCGTGCATAAATCTGTATCAAATAATTATCCTGATTGAGCACCAAATAACCGATAATTTCTCCACCTTTTTTTACAAGAAAGAAGGATCCCATATCGACAAAACTCTCCCACATGCCATCCTTGGGCGCATAGAGTGAATTCAGGTAATCGTCACGCATGGTCGCACAAGCCCGCGCGTCCGAAGTTTCAAACTTATACATACTTATTTTCCGAGGTTCTTATAATTGTTAAAGAGCTGCTTGATCATTTCCTCAAGTGGATAATCATCGTAGACAAACAGGTAATGAAGCGCGATGCCATCAAGCTCTGTCATCAGTCGCTTCGCAGCCTGGTCTGGTGCAAACACACGGGACCGCCTGAACATGGTTTGTGTCATTTTATAAAGTCGGTCCGCCCGGGATTTAAGCATCGGGCGGACAATCTCTTTAAGATCCGGCTGCATCAGCAAAACCAATTGCAGCGACAAATATTCACGGTTTGAATTGAGGAAATGGAAATAAGCATCAAGGAAGTTTAGCAGCGCTGTCTGATACCCCGCCCCGCTAACCAGTTGGTCCCCCACTTCAAACATTTTCTGGCTGGCATGATCAACAATGGCGTAAAGAAGTTCTTCCTTACTTTCGTAATAATTATAAGTAAGCCCTTTAGACACCCCAGCTTCCCGGGCAATTTCAGCCACGGTGGTTTTATGATAACCGCGTTCAATGAAAAGCTTTAGCGCTGCATCCAGTATTTTCTGTTTACCTGCCTGCGGTCTCATATACGAATCCTTTAATTGACCCTTTGGTCAGTTAAAATAGAGAAATTCAGAAAATCAGTCAAGCTATTCTATTAAAAGATCGTTTTCATTGGTGCGGGCCAGATTTCTTATGAGTTTTAAGCCTTTAATCAGGTTCGTATCATTCGGTGGCGCAATCGCAACACGAATATGATTGGACGCTGCACCGGGTGTAACATAAAAAATGCTGGCTGGCGAAATTGCAACCCCGCGCGACGCAACCGCGGCACAGAAACTCTCCGCGCGCCAGTCACCTGGAAGTTCCATCCAGAAATGGTAGGATACTGGATCCGTATATATTTTAAACTCACCCAGAATATCAGAAACAATCTTTTGACGTTCGCGTGCTTCCTCACGCCTAAGTTCCTCATATTTTGCGACTGTGCCGTCTGCAATCCAATTTATGCAGGTGGCGTAAGACAGTCCTGACGCGATCCAGCCACCGGTACGAAGTGCCGCGATATAGCCTTCTCTTAGTTCTTCAGGACAAACAGTAAAACCAAAACTGAGCCCCGGCGATAAGCGCTTGGAAAGGCTTTCCACAGTCAGCGAATATTCCGGTACCAGCTTTCCGATAGGCGCATAGCGCTTAAGAAAGCCATAAAGTACATCTTCAATCACATATATTTTTGCCCCCCCAATAAAATCAGCTAACTGCTGGCGACGCCCCTCACTCATTGTGGTTCCAAGCGGATTGTGTAGTGTCGGCTGAAAATAAATGCCTTTAAGCGGCATACTCGCATGTTCGCGGGCGAGCATATCAACTGAGAGCCCCTCTTCATCCATTTCGATGGGCACAAGATTAATACCAAGGCGAGCAGCGATCCCCTTGATCACAGGGTACGTCAGATATTCAATGCCCAAACGATCACCCGGAGACGCAATGCTCGACATTGCGGCGGCAATGCCCTGCCGCCCGCCCGCAGTAAAAAGTATATGGTCCGGGTTAGGCATCCAGTCACCAAATTTAAGGAGTGACGCCGCCGCACTTCGCCCGCGCGAATCACCGTCAGCCTTAATCGGCAACATTGCATTTTCCAGTATATCCGGTCGCTGCAGGTTAGATAGCCCCGAAAGCATATCTTCTGCCTGGCCCTCCAGTACCGAAAAATTAAATTGCATATTGATCGGTTCTCTCGCCGGTTCACCAAGTTCAGGCGACCGATGATCAAAGGCACGAATGAAGGTGCCGCGCCCAACCTCACCCACAACTACGCCGCGGCGGACAAGTTCCGCATACACCCGTGATGCTGTTGAAGCCGCGATCCCGGTCTGGTACGCGAACTCCCGCTGCGGAAGCATCTTATCACCGGGCTTTAGATGACCTCTCTTGATTTCATCAACAATCTGATCCGCAATTTCGATATAATTTCCAGTAACCGTCATAGATTAACCTTCAAAATATTGCCCCGATCAATACAGTAAATTGCACCGAGGCGATATTCAAGTCCTCTAGATTGCCTTAAGCGCTACGTTGATGCTATCCAGCGCCGCTCGAAGCTCATGCCTTGGTATCGTGATGTTCATGCGCATGAAACCTTCTGCGCCGATCCCATAGGTATGGCCAGCATTGAGCTGCACACCTGCATTTTCAACGAACCATTCGCCCATGACCGCTTCGGGAGTCACTCTGCTTGTTCTCCCTTCGGCTTGCCATTTTTGCTGGAGCTCATTTACGTGTGCTGGCGTAGCGATTTTTTCTTTTAGACCATTACAATCAAGCCAAGCCACATAGGTCCCTTCGGGCATTGCATATTCGATCCCCGGCATTTCACCGGGGCGATTGATATAATCGACCACCAATTTGAAATTTTCATCAAGGTAGCTGTTCACATCATCAAGCCAGCCTCCAGCATGATTATAGGCGGCCTGCGCGGCTATTTGCCCATACACATTGGTCCCACGTTCATGGCCACCACCGATCATGGTCGCGTTCATCAGATCTTCATTCTGCGTGAAGAAATAGGCGACCTTAAGGCTTGCCTGATTGAAAGACTTGCTCACTGATTTATAGGTAATGCTGCGCTCGGCGTATTTTTCACCGATTGATGCATAGGGCGTATAGCGCCCTCCGTCGCGGACAAAATCACACCAGATTTCATCAGCAAGCACCGTTACCCCATTTCGGATACACACATCCCCAAGCGCACGAAGCTCGTCCGCACTCCAGACCTCCCCGGATGGATTATTGGGATTGCATAAAATGAGGCACTTTGTTTCATAATCAAGGCGGCTTTCCAGATCCTCCAAATCCATATGCCAGCGACCATTAATCTTCTTCATAGGGTTCATTTCAATTCGCATACCTGCCTGATTAATCGCACC
>JANQJN010000021.1 GCA_028281625.1 Emcibacteraceae bacterium
AATGGCCCGAAGCCAGTTACGCGCTTGAAGCACTGGTTAACAACGATGAGGCCAGCAAAAAGACATACCATTTGATGGCGCTATTGGAGCGGAAGCAGAAAAATGATGCTGATGCATCTGAAAAGTTACTGGCCCAAGCCGAAAAAGCAGGAGCCGATCCCGCATGGAAATGCGCTTCCTGCCAATCACACGCAGCCCATTATCAACCGCTATGCCCGACCTGCGGAGGGTTTGATACCATTGGTTGGTTCCGACGCTAAATCCACTCAGACAACTTCCTTGAAAGACTGTGTCTCTTCTTGAAACTCGCTTAGGCCGCCACTTGCGATGTCAAAATGCCACCCATGAAGAGAAAGGCTTCCCGCTTCAACTTTTTCATTGATCCAGGGAAAAGACATTAAATTTTGCAGCGAGAGCATGACGCCCTTTTTCTCACACACTGTCGGATCACATTCCCCTTGCCCGGCATTCGCAACCAGATTAACCCAGGGTTTGATAAACTTGAAACCATCGGTATTTTCGTCAATATCCCCGTTCATCATTGCCGCTATACCGCCGCAGCCGCTATGACCCATAACAACGATATGCTCCACTTTTAAATGATTAACAGCATATTCCAGCGCGGCCGATGTGCTGTCCGCACCACCTTCTTCATTATATGGGGGGACAATATTGGCGACACTACGCACCATGAAAATATCGCCAAGATTGCTTTTTGTGAACATGGCCGGACCGATACGGCTATCGCTGCAGGCAATGCACATGACTTTCGGCGCTTGCCCAGTGCTGTGAAAATCAAGCCATGCTTTGTTTTCCGCAGATAGATAATCCTCTTTATACTCTTTGTAGCCGTTAATAAGGCAATCATATGCATTCATTGTTTCATCTTCATTTTGTTTAAGTTGGCCTCTTTTAAATCATATTTTTACATTTGAATATTGATTTGTGTCAAAAACAAACATAGAGATTGTGTTATTCAGGCATAACGAAATATTTCAACGGAGAAAAATATGCCCGCACCAGAAAATAGTGCAGATTTTCCCCTTAAGGAAGCACGCGGCCTTGTGGCTCATTTGATGAAGCCAAAGGCGCATATTTATTGGGCTGACTTGCTGCTTAATTTGATCCTAGGCTGGGGCGGGTTTTATGTGGTCGTTATAACCGATGCCTTCAGCACTATAAATATTGTCGCTTTTATTATTTCCGCTTTTTCTCTTTATCGTGTGGCGATCTTCATTCATGAAATCGTCCACATCAAGAAGGGAACCCTTAAAACCTTCATCGCCTTCTGGAATGTGACGGCGGGCTTTCCGCTCCTGATCCCGTCTTTTACCTACTACGGGGTTCATAATGATCACCACCGCCGCGATACATATGGCACCAAGGAAGATGGCGAATATCTGCCCTTTGGCGCTGAAGCCAGCTGGAAGATTATCGCTTATGTATTTTTGTCGCTCATACTTCCGATGCTTTTTTTACTGCGGTTTTTGATCTTAACGCCAGTTTCCTGGGTTATTCCACCACTTGGTCGTTACGCCTGGGAGCGGGCATCTTCACTAACCATTGATCTAAGCTACCGTAGGCCACCGCCAACCAAACTGGACGGTAAATATTGGCGTCTCCAGGAAGTGTGCGCCACCATCTATGCCTGGGTGGCCGCGAGCCTTATTTATTTGGGCATTATGCCATTCAAGGCGGCAATCGTATGGTATCTGGTTACACTTCTTATTTTTACCATGAACTCGCTACGAACCCTTGGTGCCCACGCGTACCGTAATCCTGGTGATCAGAAAATGACCGTGCCGGATCAGTTTTTGGATAGCGTGGATGTAACCGGTGGGATACTTTCCCCCTTCTGGGCACCCGTGGGCCTTCGCTACCACGCAACGCATCATTTATTTCCACAAATGCCCTACCATAACCTTGGAACGGCACATGATTTACTCGTCGAAGAACTTTCAGATAACTCGCTTTACCTTGCGGCAACACGGCGAAATCTGTGGCATGCGCTGACCACCCTATGGGAAGATAGTAAGCTTAGCCAACAAAAGAGCTAGGCCGACGTCGTATTGGGAATTTTTACACCTGCTACTTTGCTTAAGATATAAAGCCCAACACCGATCAGCAGCATGCCCGGTAGAAAAACCAGGCTGCTTTCGGTTAGTCCCGCTGTGATGTAGCAGACCACACATACAGACCCGTTAAAGAGCTCATAAGGGATCTGGGTTTTCACATGATCAAATTGGCTACAGCCGGCACCCGACGCGGAAAGGATCGTGGTGTCCGAAATGGGTGAGCAATGATCACCGAACATACCGCCAGAAAGAACCGCCCCAATGGCCACATGCATGGGCGCACCAATACTTTCGGCGGCCGAAATCACCAGCGGCATCATGATTGCATAAGTCCCCCACGAAGAGCCGGTGGCAAAGGACATAATTGCCCCGATCAAAAAAGTCATCGCGGGAAGCAAAAAGGGCGCAAGATTTTCTGACGCCATTGAATTGATATATTCAGATGCGCCAAGTTCCCGACCCACAGCGCTCAAGGACCAGGCAAGGACCAAAATGATCAAGACGCTGGTCATTTTACTAATGCCACCCAGATAAATGGCGATGCTTTCCTTGAAACTTTTGGCACCATAAATGAGTAGTAGCGCAATCAGCGTCATGGCAGAAAAGAAATAAGCGCTTGAAAGTGCCCCGCGAAAGACCAGCGACGGTGCGGATTTTAACGGGAAGCCATATGGGATTAACAAGTAAAGCAAAGTTCCCAGCATCACCAGCAGCGGTAGCCAGACAAAAACTGCCTTAGCATTAGGATCGCTTGCGCCATCTGCCGCACCATCGCCTTCAATATCCCGCTTGTCCTTTCCCGCTTGTGCCGCAAGTTCGGCCTGGGCCATGGGGCCAAATTCAAATCCAAACCAGGCGACAAGGGGCACCATTATGATGGCAAAAAGCGAGTAAAATTGAAACGGGATCGCCGCGACGAAGGCATCGAAACCGGTCTCGTCACGACCGATTTCCAGATATTCCCCTTCGATCAGGCCCTGTGCATAAACCCCCCAGCCGATGATCGGCACCAGCACCGCAACCGGGGACGCGGTGGTATCAACAATCCACGCCAGCTTCGCCCGTGAAATTCTAAGCTTGTCTGTGATCGGGCGGTATATAGGCCCCACGATCAGCGGTGTGCCCAGATCTGAAAAGAAAATACCAATCCCGGTCATCCAGGTCGCAATCTGAGCTTTAAATCGATTGGTTATGATTTTGGTCATCTTGACCGCAAATGCTGCGGCTCCGCCTGACCGTTCCATTAGCGCCACAAGGCCACCAATGAAGCACATCAGCACCAATATGCCGGACTGGCTCGGCAAGAGCATTTGCGGCACAAAATAATCGGAAACCATGAGGCTCAGCGTTTTAAAGGGATTAATACCGTTGAGGATTACAACACCGGTAAACACACCGCAAAAAAGGCCGATGATCACATTTTGCGCCCAGACGGCGATCCCTAATGTCAGTATGATGGGGATGATGGAAATAAATCCATAATCTGTGCCTTCCAACGCTTCCCTCCTGTGTTTTTTTGATTATAGTAACCAAATAGATCTTTTTGAAAACAATTAAGTTGCATTTAAAAGGCAACAAAGTGTGGTGGGAGTAACAAATATGAACATACTTTTTAAATGTTTTGCCGTGGTAGCACTGGTAACTCTTGTCGGATGCTCCGCAGAACAACAACAATCCTCTGAAGCTGGTCCGGACTATGGAGTAACATACGATCTGTACATATCCGGCGGGACAGTGGTTGATGGATCAGGGGATCCATCCTTCGCGGGAGATGTCTTAGTCGTTGGCGATACCATTGCATTTGTTGGTGAAGTGGATGCAACAAAAGTACAGGCAAGTCAACATCTTGACGCAAGTGGAAAAGTTGTCTCACCTGGTTTTATTGACGCTCATTCCCACGGGGATCCGCTTCAAGACGACAATGATAAACTACGCAGTTTCCTCCGTCAGGGAGTAACCACTGTAATGCTTGGTCAGGACGGGGGAAATCCTGGGTACAGTGATGACATTTCGTTTCGCGACTGGGTGGATAACGTCAATGCCAGTGGCACCGGCCCAAATGTTGGCACGCTGGTTGGCCATGGCGCCATCAGGTATCTCTCCGGCGGCGGGGAAAAAGATAAAATCACACCCGAAGAGCAGATCAAAATGGAAGCCCTGCTCACGGATGGAATGCGGGCCGGTGCATACGGCCTTAACACTGGAATAGAATATGTACCCGGCCGTTATGCAGATGCCGAAGAACTTGAGGGCCTTGCAAAAGTGGTGGGTGCCACTGACGGTGTGATTTCAAGCCATATCAGAAACGAAGATGATGATCAGGTCCATGCGTCCGTCGCAGAACTTCTGGAACAGGGAAAATATGCCCGGGTCAATGTATCTCACATCAAAGTGGTTTACGGTAAAACCCGAGAGCAGGGAAATGCGGTGCTTGAGCAAATCCGTGAAGCGCGCGCAAACGGGATTGAAGTGACGGCCGATGTATACCCGTACCTCGCAAGCTTTGGGGATATGAGCTATCTTTATCCAGAATGGGCCAAGCGCGAATATGAATTTAATGATGCGGTGGAAAATCGCCGCGAAGAATTTCAGGAATTTCTCCGGGCACGGATTGAACGCCGGAATGGTCCCGGGGCGATTTTAGTATCCTCCGGCGAATATACCGGTAAAACCGTTGCTGAGATTTCCGAAATTACCGGCAAGGCACCGGAAGATGTGATTATTGATTATGGCCACAGCGGTCCGGCAACGGCACATTTTATCATGACCAAGGAAACACAGGATGCCTTCATCACCGCGCCGGATGTATCCATATCCACCGACGGTAGCCCAACCATGCGGCATCCTCGCTCCTTCGGATCTTTTCCAAAAATAATCGAGGAATATGTTGTCCGTGACGGCCTGCTTTCTCTAGAGCTGGCGATCAACAAAATGACCGGCCAAACCGCCAAGATATTTGATATTCAAACACGGGGCTTTCTTAAACAAGGCATGGGCGCGGATATTCTGGTGATGGATATCGAAAATGTAAAAGCCAATACCACCTGGACCGATCTCTTCGCTGAGCCGACAGGATTTGATTATGTAATCGTCAATGGCCGTGTGACGGATACTTCTACAAACTCGTCCGAGCCAACTTACGGCCGGGTGCTTCTGAAAACACAAGGGGACTAAGACTATGAAAAACCTAAGAAACCTCATAATTTTGATGATTGGCGTCGTGACGTCACTCAGTCATGCCGCCGCGGATGAGATTGATGATTTGAAGGAGCAAATCGACGCGCTCAAAAGTCAAATCAGTGATTTGCGACATTCTTTCAACCGGGTCAATAAAGGTATCACCGACATTCAGATGCATCAGATTATGGGCGATGTGGCCTATATCGAACGGGTGCGTATGGCCGGACCTCCCCTTGGTGAAGATCATGACTTTTCAGGGGATGGAGAGCAAAACCCACTTACGCTCACCAATCCTTTTGTGTTTACATCTTACGTATTTTTCCCAAAAGACCTTGATCCCACAAAGAAATATCCACTTCTGGTGTTCCCACATCAGGGGGTTCACGCCAACTTTAACCTGGAAAATGGCCAACTTTACCGGGAACTGATGGCCCAGCAGTATATTGTGATTGCCCCGGACTATCGCGGATCAACCGGATACGGCAAACGCTTTTACGAAAGCATTGATTACGGCGGCAAGGAAATCGCTGACGCCAAGGCGGCACGGGACTATATGGTGGAAAATTATGCCATCGTTGATGAAGACCGGGTCGGTATCATGGGCCATAGCCACGGTGGTCTTATTACTCTAATGAATTTATTCGAATATCCGGACGCCTATAAAGTTGGCTTTGCGGATGTTCCGGTGAGCGATCTGATCGCACGGATGGGCTATAAAACCCAGGGATACCGCCAGCTTTATGAAGTTGAATATCATATCGGAGAGTCGGCTTTTGAAAATCATGATGAATACATCAAGCGCTCCCCGGCGTGGAATACTCACAAGCTGGAAACGCCGCTAATGGTTTACGGCAACACCAATGATGATGATGTGAACATCCTGGAAATCCGTCATCTGGTGAAATCTTTAAAAGCCGATGGCAAAGACTTTATATACAAGGAGTATGAAGATGTTCCCGGTGGGCACAACTTTGCACGCATGGATCATCAGGTCGCGAGACAAGCGAGATATGATATTTATAAGTTCCTTGAGGAGCATCTATCCCCAGAGCGACCCTTCAACAACATCAAGGAAATGGAAGCGGCATCTTATAAATTTGTATCTAGATAGCCATCTGTTACTCGATATGATGCCCGGGAGATAAATTCATGATTGACCATGTTACAATTCCCGTCAGTAATATTGAGCGCAGTAAAGAATTTTATGAAAAAGCCTTTCAACCGCTTGGATTTAAAATTTCATTTGGTGAAGAAGGCACTTTCTGGGCATTTGATCTTGGCAATGGATATTTATTCGAAATAGCCAAAGCTGGAAATAACGAAGACATTACAGGTATTCACGTCGCTTTCAGAGCTCCCAGCCATGAAAAGGTAAGGGCTTTTTATGAAGCCGCCATTGCTGCCGGTGCGCGGGATAACGGTGAACCAGGGCCGCGTCCATAATATACTGAAAATTATTATGCATGCTTTGTATATGATCCGGATGGCCATAACATCGAAGCTGTTGTTGATAACTGGGATGGTTGAAACTAGATCGTTTTCAGATGATTTGAGAATAATAAGTCTTCAATTGTTTAACCGCCACTCTTTATAAGCGTCCTGCAATTGAAAGAGCCAATAAGCCGTTTGTGCCACGATGGGGCCGAACGGCTTACCTGCATACTCAAGACCAAAGGGTTCAAAAAGTTTATAGCGTTCATCGCCGCTCAGTATAGCGTCTGAGACAACTTCACCCGCGGCAACCGTGGGTGTCATACCGGAGCCGCCAAAGCCTTGCGCATACCAGAATCCGGGCTCCAGTTCGCCGATCTGAGGCATTTTATGAACCGGGTAGCCCATATAGCCACCCCAGGCGAGGCGGGCTTTGATGCCTTCAAGCTGCGGATAAACTACCAGCAGATCTTTCATCATGATGTTTTCCAGCCGCTTGCCTGTGGGATTAAACATGCTGACCCGTCCTCCCCAAAAGAGACTATTGTCTTCAAAGGTTCGGTAGTAGTTGGAAGAGAAACGATTATCACTGACGCCCCACCTGCCTTCAATGGCATCCCTAAGACGATCCCTGAGTGGCTCGGTAAGCATGATATATGTAGCGACGGGAAGCGTGGCGTTTGAAAGTTTGAAATTCAGATTGCCGATATAAGCACTGCAGCACATGACGATATTGTCAGCAGTAATGGTTCCCTTATCGGTGAACACTTTCCAGCCATTTTGAGTTTTCCTGATCTCTGTAGCCGGGGATTTTTCGAATATACGCGCACCGCCCCGCTCTGCCGTCTTCGCCGAGTGGCGAACGTAGTTCAGCGAATGCAGTTGAAGCGCCTGCGGTTTCAGATAAGCATCATGATATTTATTTGAATGATAATAGTCGCGGAATTTATCTTTTGGCCAGAACTCATAATCTACACCCATAAGATCATTGATGAAATCCACATATTCTTCGACAACACCAGGCTCGTTAAACCAGGATACTTCAAAATGTCCGTAATTGTTGGCCCTAAGCTCATCCGTCCGATCCCCCATTCGGCAGTTGATGGTATCAAGCGCCTCATTGGTGAGCTTGTAAAGTTCTCTGGCATGACTTTCACCAACCATTCTCACAATATCCCTTGCGCCTTTGGAATATCCGGAACTGACAAAGCCCCCATTGCGTCCGGACGCCCCCCAACCGACGCGGTTGGCCTCTAAAAGGACCGGCTTTGCGCCTTTTTCAACAAAACTATGCGCTGTCGCCACGCCCGCCATACCGCCCCCAATCACACAGACAGTTGTGGTGATGTCTCCTTCAAGCGCTGCGAATCCATGGTCATCATTCAAGGTCCTTGAATAATAACTGTCGATATAGTCGCCTTTTTTACCGGCATGTTTATATGGATTGTCCATTTTTCCTCACTCTGACTGCCGAAAAAGGCAAGATCACGCAGAATTCCCGCTACCAATTGTTGAAAAATATATTATATTTAGACAGGTGTAAAAATAATATTTCACACAAAATATCATAAGGGAGAACAAGATGAAATTATTGAAATTAGCCGGTTCGGTGGGCCTTGCCCTATCGGCGCTGCTGCTCAGTTCCTGCAGCGAGCAAGCGGCAGACAATAACGGGATGGCCGCCGATGCAGAAAACGCCGCAGATGTGGTTTTCACAAATGGTGACGTCTATACCGTTGAAGCGGATCGGCCCTGGGCAAAAGGGGTTGCCGTTAAGGGTAACGAGATTGTCGCCATATTTGATAATGACGAGGAAGCGGCCGCGCATATCGGTGACGCTACGCGCGTAATTGACCTTAAAGGTCGGATGCTCATGCCGGGCTTTGTGGACGGACATTCACATTTAAACGGTGCAGGCGCACAGCTTAATGACGCAAACCTGTTGAAAGTATCCGATGATGAAGCGCTGCGCGCCGAAATCCAGCGCATCCTTCCCAACATTCCAGAGGGGGAATGGATCACACGTGGTCTTTGGGGGGCTTATGAAGCCTGGGGCGCGGGTGAAGCATCTGTGGCCGACGGTGCCGGTGCAAACTTCAAAGATCGCTGGCGTCCGAACCGCACAACCGTTGATGACCTGACCCCAAATACGCCAATGTTTGTATCCAGCTTTGAGCGTCCTGCAGAGCTTCATTTGGCCAATACGGCGGCCCTTCGTGCGGCGGGCCTTGAAAATGAAATTCTACCTGGCATGGCCACAAACGAAGATGGCTCCCCAACCGGCCTGATCGAAAAAGGATCCCCTGCTATCGAGCGCATCCGCGCGGTAATCACGCCAAAATCAAGGGAACGCAAACTGAATGAAATGCGCTCTGCGTTAAAACGCATGCGCGAAAATGGCATCGTTGATGTTCATGATATCACCGGCGACGAATATGCGGATATCTACGCTGAACTTGAAGCCAATGGCGAGCTGACCACCCGTATCTGGATGCGTGCGGATCTTGCCCGTGCCAAGGAATTTAATGACGAAGGCATTAAAATGGGCACACACCCAATCACCCGTGTTGAAGATCATTACCTTCGTTGGGGTGCTTATAAAGGGTATATTGACGGTATTATGGGTAACCATAGTGCGCTCTTCTTTGAGCCATATAACGATCGTCCTGATTATTATGGTCGCTATCGTCATCACACCAGCGATCATCCGCAGTACGAAACCGAGAACATGGAAAAAATGTATAACTATCTGCTTGAAGCCCATAAAGGTGGCTTTAAAGCCAACGTCCACGCAATCGGAACCAAGGGTGTGGCATTGATGCTGGATACTTATGAGCGCTTGCAAAATGATGTGGGTGGCTCCCTGGAAGGCTACCGGGTTATTCATAACCAGGTTGTTCGTCCGCAGGATTTCCCACGCTTTAATCAGTTGGGCGTGATCGCGGAAATTAATCCTTATCATCTTTCCGATGACATGCGCTGGATGGAAGAACGAATCGGGTATGAGCGATCCAAAGGGGCTTACGCGTTTAATTCACTGCTTTCCAACGGGTCAACCCTCGTGTTTGGATCCGACTGGCCGGGTACCAATGCCGCTGAATATTTCAATCATCCGAAATATCTGATCAATGCAGCGGTAAATCGCACCACACTTCAGGGCACCCCTGATGGCGGCTGGTTCCCTGAGGAAAAAATCAGCGTCGAAGCCAGCATTGAGGCCTACACAATCAATGGCGCCAATGCCACTTTTGAAGGCGACGTGCGCGGCTCCATCAAGGAAGGCAAATATGCCGACCTGGTGATTGTTGACCGCAATCTTTTCAACATTCCGCCAGCTGACCTGATCAACATGGAAATTGATCTGACCATGGTCAACGGCGATATTGTCTATGAGCGTGTTGCGAACTAAGCGCACCACATAATTCTTAGAGACGGGCGAAGTTGGCTTCGCCCGTTTTTATTCTGAAAATTGATGTCATGACGTCATGTGCTCTTGCTTTTAGCCGTCATCCTTCGCATACTCCCAAAAAACAAAAACAAGTATAAATATAGTGAGGGCGGAAAATGGGTTGGCTTACCATCTTACCACAGGTTGTTGCGATCGGGATTGTGCTTTGGCGCAAGGAAGTGATCCTGGCGCTGATTGCGGGTATTTTTACGTCTGAACTTTTACTGCTTACCAATTTAGGGGCTTCAAGCACCATGCTGGCCCCGCTGGAAACCATTGAACGGGTGGTCGGCGTTTTTGAAAGCCCGGGCAATACGCGGGTTTTGATGTTCTCTCTGATCATTGGCTGTCTTATTGCGTATCTTCGTCATAGTGGCGGCGTGACGGCACTGGTGGAACTGATGATTAATCGCGGGGTGACGAAGACCAAGAAGCACGCCGGCCTGCTTACCTTTTTTACCGGTATTGTGCTCTTCGTGGAAAGTAATCTAAGCGTGATAACCGCCGGTATTCTGTCCCGCGGAATCTTCGACAAGTTCGGTATGAGCCGGGAGCGGCTGGCTTACGTTATTGATAGTACCAGTGCGCCTGTGTGCATATTGCTGCTGATCAACGGCTGGGGCGCGGTTGTCTTGGCCAACTTAAATCAGGCTGGCCTGGAAAATGCTGAAGCCACGATTATTGGGACAATTTTTTATAATTTTTATGCCTGGATTGCCCTGGCGATTGTGCTTTATACGATCCTCACCGACAAGATCCACGGACCTCTTAAAGAATGTGAAGTACGAAAACAACAGGAGGTGGCAGAGCACCCTACTCCGGAATTCCCGGCCTCCAAGGCTCGCTTTATGATTGTTCCGCTTCTTTCGCTCATTGGTCTTATCTTCGCTTTTATGTATTGGACCGGCGACGGTGAAATCAGAAGTGGTGATGGCTCACAATCCATTCTTTATGCCACGGTACTATCGTGCCTTGTGGCTTATGTGATGATGCTAATGAGCGGACGCTTCACTCATATCGAACTGGTCAAGATCGGCTTTGGAGGAATGAATGAACTGCTACAACTGGTAACCATTGTCCTACTGTCCCTGGCTTTAGGGGCAAGCCTGCGTGATCTGGGGACCGGCGCATTTGTTGCCGGACTTGCCGGTGAGAACCTGCCACTGATCATGATTGTACCAATGCTGTTCCTCGCATCATCATTAATGGCCTTTACCACAGGAACGTCGTGGGGCACCTTTGCGCTGATGATCCCTATCGGGGTACCGCTTATTCAAATGTTGGGTTTACCGCCCGCCTTTGTGATTTCTGCGATCCTCGGTGGCGGGGTTTTCGGAGATCATTGCTCGCCCATATCGGACACCACAGTGATATCTTCTGTGGCATCGGGCTGTGACCTTCTTGATCATGTAAAAACCCAACTTCCCTACGCGCTGGTCGGAGGTGGGCTGGCCTTTATTGTTTATATCATCACCGGTTTATTTGTACTTCCTTGATAAAGTTATGCCACTTCCCAAAGTCGCCTTAGCCACTTAAATCGATGTTATTCTATTAACCAAAAAAATTAACCATAAAGAGGCGCTTCCCGAGTCTTTTTAAAGTTGTCTATCAGGTTACAATATTACGCCCTTGATTCAGTCTTTGTTTTTAAGCACTTAGAACAGTAGTTGTTTTTTTAAATAAAGTTTTAATATAGTTAACAGTAAAGTTGTCCCTTGATAATGGTCAGAACTTTGTGATCAAATTCAAATGGTTAAGTGAAAAAGGTATAGTGGTACATTAATAATGAGCGCAGTAGAAGATTTGAACCAAGAACGACGCATTACTTTCTGTCTTTATGAATATTGGGAGAAGCTCGCGGGCGAAAAAGGCCTGCCAGCCCTTAAGCAGATGAGCCGCGACAAAATCGCGCCCTTTAAGAACAATCTGACATTGCTAGATCTTCGTGAAAACATCGATCAGCCAACTTTTCAAGTAATTGGACAATCGCTTCAAGAAGACCTGGAAGAAGATCTGACTCACAAGACTGTCGATGAGGTGCCACGCCGTACTATGCTCAGCCGTGTGACCGACCATTACAGGGAAGTGCTGGCCAATCGGGTCCCCATTGCGTTTGAGGCAGAGTTTGTCAACGGCGACGGCGAAAAAGCGCTTTACCGTGGAATTCTTCTGCCGTTCAGTGACAATAATCAAACCATTAATTTCATTTTGGGCGGTGTACGCTGGATCTTGGAAAAAGATCTCACACTGGATGACACCCAACCCACCATTGAAGAACTGATGAATAATATCGCAGCTGGTAATGCCATGCGGGAACAGGCCGAGAATGAAGCCGAGGCTGTCAGCGCTGAAGAAGAGCAGCAGGAAGTTGCTGAAGACCTCTCAGACAACTTTGAAGAACCTTCCGAAGATGTCGATTCCGAGGCTGCGATGGAGGAAGACCTGCTTGAAGAAGAAGACGCAATGGATTCGTTCGAGGCGCCAGAGGACGAAGCGCCCACCGCTGATATTGAGCAACCGGTTGCAGAAGACGACATTGAAATGATCGAGACGTCAGATGATGAACTGCCAACGGAAGACGAACTCGCAGCTCCTGATGTGCCAATGGACACGTTGGAGCCAGAAATCCTGGAAGAGGATATTCTCTCCATGGATGACAATGTCGAAGCGATCATGGAAGATAACGGGGAAACAGATGAGGTAACATCTGGTGATACCACATACGAATCCGTGCTTGATGAACAATCTACTGATACAGGCGATGAAACCATCATTGTGGATGAGACGCAGGCGGAAGAAAAAGCTGAGCCAACTTTGGTCAGAAAAGATTTTTTCCCTGAGGCAACGGAAGAACAACAAGAAGTTGAAATTTCGCTGGAGCTGGAAGAAGACGACTTTGAAGAGGCGGAACTGGACCCAGCCCCTGCATCAGAAGAAACAGCTGAAGAGATCTTGGGAGAAGGTGAGCAAGACACCCCCGAAACCGTTACAGAAGCGGAGCAGATGGCAGCCGAAATTCTGGAGTCCATCGGCACGCATCCAGAGCAGGAAGAAACAAGCGAGTCCGAGCCAGTGGCATACGAAGACGATAATTTTGTTATTGAAGAAGACACTTACGCACTTTCGTTGGAAGAAGATGTAACGTCGGAAAATGAGCAACAAGATGAAATTTCACTGGTCGACGCCTTAAGCGAGCCCTCCTCAGGTATAGAAGAATCCGCCACTGATGAGGCAATTACGAGAACGCCGGATGAAAATACTGACGTGAGGATCGAAGAGTTTGCCGAAGATATGCCCGAGGAGCTGCTCGAAGTTTCTGAGGAGGCTGAACCCGAAGTTTCTGAGGAGGCTGAACCCGAAGTTTCTGAAGAGGTTGTGCTTGAAGTTTCTGAAGAGGTTGAAGTTGATATGGTCGCCGAAATCGACGAAGGCGCGACCATCATGGAGGATAAGCCACAGGAAGACGACTTTAAAGACACCGTCGAAATGTCGTCCGGGCCGGACGATGACAGCCTTCTTATGGAAGATGTAACCCTTGAAGAAAGTTTAGAAGAGGAAGCGCAAGATCCGGACGCTGCCATAGCTGACACAGACATATTAACTGAAACACAAGAAGAAACACCTGACACTGCTGAACAACAACAGCCCGTGTCTAGCGCTGAAGAAGATGACGATGATCTGTCCATTGAAGAGCTAATGCAAAGTATCATCGCCGAACGCAAATTTGACGCATCTTATATGCGGGAACAAAAAGCCAAGCAGACCTTTGAGGCAAAACACGAGGTGATGGACGAAGAGCCAATTGCTGAAGTCGATGAAGAAGATCCAGAAGAAGCAAGCAACGCCAAGGAAAACTTTGTAGGCGAAGAATCCCCAGCGGAAGAGCCTACCGAGGAAGTCGTCGAAGACAACATCCCTGCGGAAGCTTTAAATGAGGATTCTGAAATCATTCAGGAGCAAGATGTTGCGCCAACGGATGGTGCCGAAGAAGAAACATTAGACGGCGCAGCGGATGAGCCCCTTGAAGCGGAAGAAGACATTTTAACCGTCACTGAGAAAACAGAGGAAACAACGGCTGAAGATCATGAAGAGCCGGCCTTTGCTGAATTTCTTTCTGAAGAGCTACAATCGGAAGAGCCGATATCGGGTGAAGATGACAATGACGCTGCTGAAGACCGCGGCGAAGAAGCCATCGAAGACAACATCCCTGCGGAGGCTTCACGTGAGGATTCTGAGACCATTCAGGAGCAGGACGTTGCGCCAACGGATGGTGCCGAAGAAGAAACATTGGACGGCGCAGCGGACGAGCCCCTTGAAGCGGAAGAAGACATTTTAACCGTCACTGAGAAAACAGAGGAAACAACGGCTGAAGACCATGGGGAGCCGGCCTTCGCTGAATTCCTTTCTGAAGAGCTACAATCGGAAGAGCCGATATCGGGTGAAGATGACAATGATGCTGCTGAAGACCGCGGCGAAGAAGTCATCGAAGAAGATCTATTGGAAGCAAGTGACGCCAAGGAAGACACCGAAGCAGGATTTGGTGATACGCCACCGGAATTCCTGACCCGCGATCCTGAAGATACATTGGAAACGTCCGAGGAACTCACCGAAAGCGAGCAATCAGCGCCAGAAGAAATGACAGCAGAGGCTATTGAAACGCAGGAATATCCTGAAGATATAGAAAGCCTGCTAAGGCCGGAACCGGTCGCCGACGATCTTTCGCTTGTGGATGATGGTGAAGATAAACTTGATGTATCTAAATCTGTTGACGATGAAGACGTTGCGGACGATTCAGCGATGGAAGAAGTCGCAGAAGAAAACGAGCTTATCGAAACGGAAGATGTAATCGACGAACCGGTTGCAGCTGAGTTTGAAGCAACTAACATTGAGCCGGAAATTGATGCGGACAGTGTTGCAACCGAAACACTGGACGTAGCGAAAGACGCTGGTGATGAAGACACGCAACAAACTGACGCTGCTGCGGCATTGGATACCTCCACCGAATCTGCAGAAGAAGCACCATTCTCCGAACCGCCTGCATTTCTTGAGGAATCGCAAGCACCAGTTGAGGCAGAAAAGCCCAAGAAGAAAAAAGGCAGCGTGATCGAACGGGCCATGGCCTTTATGACCCCCAGCTTCGGCAAATCAGCGAAAAAAGAAGAAGAAACAACTTTGAAAAAAGGTACCGCGGAGGTTGTCAGAGAAGAACCCACCTTTAGCGCAAAACCTGAGAGCGAAGATAAGGCACCGGTCGAATCACCAACCGAAACAGGCGTCGCTGAAGAAGTATCTGCTGAAGAAAACACTGAGCAAGGTCCTGTAGAGCAAGAAGTTGCTGAAGACATCATCCTGGAAGAAGAAACCGGAACTGGCGAAGGTGAAGACGCGCCGATTGCCGAAAGCGACGATCAAGACGTTGACGTTACATTGGATGCAAACGAAGAAATCGCAGAAGATCAGGAACCAAACATAGCCGCACAGGAAGAAGCTACAGCCGCCGAGACCGCCGACCCTGTTGAGCAGCCTATAGCAGAAGACGAGGATGAATCTGTTATTGCGCTTCCTGACGAAAGCCACAAACCCGTCGAGGTCACGGACGAAACCATCTTTATGGAAGAAGAAGAACAAAAGCCATTTGAAGAAGAAATCGTTGAAGAACTAACGGCTGACATGGAAGACCCTTTCGCAGAACCATCAGAAGATTTTGCAGAATCGGCAGGAGATCCCTTTGCGGAACCATCTGAAGAATTTGCGGCGCAGGCAGAAGATCCTTTTGCTGAGCCGTCCGATGAAGCAACAACAGCTGATGCCGCTTCGATCATGTCCGAACTTGAGGAACCTGATGAGCCGGAAGTCGTTGATGAACTGACCCTGGCGGCGCTTAAATCAACGCTTAAGCAAATCATTGGCTACATTAAGAAAGAAGATGCAAATCATAATCGTAGCCGGGATTCACTTTATAATATTCTCACTGCGATTTACGAATTCCATGCAACTTGTGAAACCTCGCCGAACGCATATGATGAACTCGTTAAAGAACATGGCCTCAAAGTTCAGAGCCGCGCACCCTTTACACCGATTTTAAAAATTTGCCTCGGCAAGGATTATGATAAGACGCGACTCACTGAATATGCAGCGGCACTCGGTATCGCCCGTTATATGAATATCGATATTGATGAGTTCCATGCATTCATCAAAAGCTTCCCTGGCGGCATTAAAGGTTGTGTTAAGGAAATGCGGATCATCC
>JANQJN010000046.1 GCA_028281625.1 Emcibacteraceae bacterium
GGCTCCAGGCCCAGAATATAATCACCCATCAGTTTTGAAATATAAGGGCCGATGGTATAACCCCCGCGCACGCAGCTAAGGATAAAAGCATTATCCACGCCCGGCAGTGCCCCCGCAAGCGGATAAAAATCCGGCACATTGGCTTCGAAGCCGGTCCAGCTCCTAACCACACGAATTTTGGAAAGTGCCGGCACAGCATATTGCGCCAACTGTAGGTTCGGGATCAGAGTCTCCATGCTCACGCGTCCGCGTCCCTCTTCCGGTGTGCCTTTTCCCTGCCAGCCGCCACCAATAAGCACAGTGCCATTTGGTTTTTGCTTCATGGTTAGAAGCCCGGTGGCATGCCCCAGGATTCCGTTCATCAGTTTTGGGGCCCGTTCGGTCACGGAAACCGTGTTGATGCGGGCTCTGATGGGAAGATCAACGCCGATCATCGCCGCTAGCTTCTTCGACCATCCGCCGGTCGCCAAGAGCAGACGTTTTGCCATAAAGGTTTTGGCGCCTGAATATATCTTCCATCCGGCTTCCAATTTTTCCATGTCGGTAACTTTTGTTCTTTCAAAGTAATTTATGTCAGCCTGATCAAGTTTTTTACGGTAGTACTGCCCGGTGAGCGATGAATTGGCATAGCCGTCATCTGGACAAAAACTGGCGGCAACAACCTTATTAGCAAGATGCGGTTCCTTCTCCATAACTGCGGATGGTGAGATAAAATTAATATTTGCGCCCGCTTCCCTTTTCATGGTCATGCGTTCCTGCAGCAGTTCCGCCTCCCGTTCATTAAAGGCGAGCGTCAGACCGCCTGTACGATAAAAGCCCACTGCGTACGCCATTTCTTCCCACATTTGGTGCCCTTTGATCGCATAAGGCATTAATTTTACACGTTTAATCTGCATAGAAAGGGTTCCAGCATTAACGCCCGATGCACCCTGACCGATGTCCCCTTGTTCAAGGATTACGGTGCTCATCCCCCCTTCGGCAAGACGAAGCGCTGTGCCACATCCCATGATACCGCCACCGATGATTGCAATATCGTAAATCATAGTGGTGATACTCCCGGGATCGGAAGGTCTTCATAATCCAGATCATCAGAAAGATCCTCCATCGACACTGGCCTAAGGGGCGGTCTGGCCGTTGGAAGGCCAATTTCTTCTCTGGTTTTTCCTGATTTATGTTCCGCGATCATGGCAACCGTATCCATACAGAAGCGCCCGCCACACGGCCCCATTCCACAACGGGTCCCAGATTTCAACGCATTATGGGATAGCGCGCCACCGGAAATTTCAGCTTCAACTTCGCGGCGCAATATCCCTTCACAGCGACACACCTCAACATCATCATCAATAAATTGAACAAGCTCCTTTCGGGGGATGCTAAGCGCCGTCATGGCACGGCCAAATGTGCCACTGGGAATTCTCGCTTTTGGATCTTTTTGCACCAGTTGGTCTTCGATCGCTGCCTTTGCTGCCAGCTCCCCGCGTTTTGGCGCCACCGTCACACCAAGAATTCCGGCATTATCACCGCAGGCATAAATGCCGCTCGCGCTGGTACGGCCCATATCATCGATTGTTGGAACCCACCCACCCAAATTTTCGTCATAGTGATGGTCGGCACCCGCAAGACGGGTTGCTTCAATGGCAGGCATAAGTCCGTGTCCATAGCAGACACTTTCAGCGGCTATAAACTGGGTTTGAACAGCCCCGGGCGCCCAATCATTATCAACTTCGGCGATGGCTGCACCTTCAACCCGCGCTTCACCGTCAATGGAATTCACGCCTGTTTTCCAATATACGGGCACACGTTTCTTATGTAATGAAAGCATCCAACCCAGCCCCTGGGTCAGTAGCTGCGGCTTGGTAATCATGGCTGGCAGTGCTTTAATCCAGTCCCATTTGCTGTTTAGCGTTACGATCGCGGCAACCTTGCCACCAAGCCTTAGAATTTCATGTGCCACAAAAAAGACCAGTGGCCCCGAACCCGCTACGATGGTTCGCCCGGGAGGCGGCATCATATTTTCCTTCATGATCGCTGTCGCACCCGCGAGCCCAAAAACCCCCGGCAATGCCCAGCCCTTTACAGGTATAACCCGTTCCTGCGCACCAGTTGCAATGATCACAGCCTTGCTTTCCACCTGACGAACATCACTCGGTCCTGTAATACCAAGCAACCAGCTACCATCATCCTGATTTTCAATTTGCCAGACGCGGCATTCAAACCGTTGCTCCACACCATTCTTTGCGAGCTTTTCCCTAAGCAATTCACCTTTCGCTGCTGTGGATGTCAGCGGAGCCTTTAAGATTGCTGGTGACTTTGGTCGCCAAACCTGACCACCAGCGCCCTTCCCTTCGTCAAGCAGCAAGGTGTAAAGCCCCGCAATCTGGCATTCCATGGCGGCTGTGGACCCTG
>JANQJN010000071.1 GCA_028281625.1 Emcibacteraceae bacterium
GGGCGCGAGGCAGGATATAGGGGCGGGCGATGTATCAAGTTGCCGACCGCCATGATTTGAAATGGATATGGCGTTAAAGCCCGTTTGTTCTGCGCGCACGGCATCGTCGGCGCGAACGACGCCTTTTAAAATACTTGGCCCGTTCCATTCGCCAAGCAGCCATTCGGCATCCTTCCAATTAAAGCTGGCATCCATTTGATCTTCAATAAACTGATTTAGACTGACCGCAGAAGTAGCATTATCCAGATTAGCGTAGGTAATTTGAGGCCCAAACAGGTAATCAAGTACCCACCAAGGGGCTTTTACGCCTTCCCACATTTGTTTGAGGCCTATTTTCGGTGGGATGGTAAAGCCATTTTTTGGGTCGCGCTCCCTATTTCCGGCAATGGGAAGGTCCACGGTCAGGAACATGGCGGTAAAACCCGCCGCCTTTGCCCGATCGAGCATTTCTTTTACCAGACCGCGATCCTTCCAGACATAAAGCTGAAACCATTTTGGTCCTTGTGTCAATACGCCAATTTCTTCAATGGAAACAGATGAAAGTGTGGCAAGCGAATAAACCGTGCCAACGTTATCAGCCGCCTTAGCCGGCCCGCGTTCACCGTGTGTGTGGAACAGTCTGTTTCCGGCAGAAGGACTAAGGAAAAAAGGCACATCGATTTTTTGACCCAAAATTGTTGTAGATGTATCCGGATTATCCACTCCAGTGAGTACTTTATACATCAGTTCATAGTCACTATAGGCGTCGACATTTCGGGCGAGAGTAACTTCATCGTCTGCGCCACCATCAATATAGTCAAATACCATCTTGTGTGCGCGCTTTCGCGCGGCTTCACGGAAGTCATCAACATTCAGACATTTATTGATATTGGGGCCAAACATATGCGCATGTTAGCGCCAGCGCAGATCATCTACAAGGGCTTCTATTTTTTTAATCATGTCACTTGTTTTATTAGGGTTCTCTGAATTGGCAATCACAGAATTGCGGATTTTATCGTGGAATTCAGATTTCCACCGGACTTGTTCCGTATCGGTCAAAATATGAAATATAACCCCTTCGGCCTGATTGCGCTGAATGGCCCAAAAGGTGGTGTCAGTTTGATAAGCGATTGAGGCGGCTTGTCCTTCTTTAAACGCGCGCAAGATGCCCTCGCGCTGAAAATCGCTAAGTCCATTCCACACGTCACGATTGATCATCATGGTATAAAAAATATTATAAAAATTAGGGACCAGTGTGGTGTGAGTAAACCGCTTATGAAGCTGCTGGCCATGATTGTTCTGCAGCATGCCAATATTCACATCAAAGTCAGATTCCGGTGCGACCAAAATGCCGGTCATTGCTTCATTGAAACCAATGAACCGCCGCTCTTTTGGTTTGATGTTGTCCCACATGGGATCCCATGTTTTATCAAAACCGTTGATGATTTTGCCAGCGAAGTCCTCAGGCTCACGTACGGGAGTGGTGCTGTTAATGCTGACATAGGCGGCGTTGTAAAGATGACCCAGCACTTTTACACCGTACGCTTCTTCAATTTTTTCGGATAACCAGTTTGCGGGCGCGGATCCCATGAACCGCCTTGAATGTTCTGCGCCCTCGAACAAAAAAGGGATCGACTGGATCATCACTTCCGGAACACGAGGAAGAAAAAAGGCAGGAACACTGGTGGCCTGGATCTGATCATTTTCGGCCACCATACTCGGGGAGCGGAACATGTTGATACCGTCAGGGCGTTTGCCGGGAAGGATCACCCATTTTATCTGCCCGTTGGTATATTCCGAGATTTTTTGTGAGATCAATTCCTGCACACGTGGGGTGTGTGTTGGCATCGCGCCTTGCTGGGGATCACCAAAAACATTTCCCATGGTGATGGTGATCTGTTCCTGTGCCGCGAGACTAGACGTCAAAACCAAATAGAAAATAAAAATTCTTTTAAACATGTTTAAAAGGGTAAGCGGGGAGGCGATATAATGTCAAAGAGGAAATCTGCGTTTTGGTATGTCAAAAAAGTTATAGCGCGAAGTGTTCCCCCATCAATTGATAGCTTTTTGCGCGACTTGCAAAATCATGGGTTACGGTAAGCAAAGCAATTTCGTCGGTTTTCCAATATTCTTTGACGTCGGCGAGCTGCTCTTCGCATTGGTCCGGCGAGCCAATGATAAAACTATTGCTTAAAAGATCATAAAAACGCTGATCGCGCGGTGAAAAGTCGTTCATTAGGTCCTGAATTTCCTTAGGATCTTTCCAATGGCCGTCCTGGCCACGAGTTTGTTGTAGTGTTTTCTTATAAAGCTGAGAAGACGCTATGAAATGTGCTTCTTCGCTTGTTTCGGCACAGTAGGCGCCGACAGCGATCATGATTTTTGGATCTTCGGTGTGCCCGGCATTTTCATAAGCGCGTAGATAATCTTCTATGATGTTATATTTCTGCCCCGTCGGTGCAATGAATAGCGCAAGCGCCAGATTGTAACCGAGCGTACCTGCAAGTTCTGCACTGCCACCACTGCTTCCAAGCATCCAGAGTTCCGGATTATAATCTGGATAGGGTGAGGTCATTAGATTTTCGAAAGGGTGTCCTGGTTCAAATTCACCCACCAGAAATGATTTCAAATCCAGCGCCTGCCGTGAATAAATCTCTCCGTAAGTGGCATGTCCTGGATATGCAAGTGCGGCGCTGGCATAACCATCACCGCCTGGCGCACGTCCTATACCAAGGTCAATCCGATCAGGAAACAGTGTGGCGAGTAACCTGAACTGCTCCGCAACCATATAGGGACTATAATGAGTGAGCATCACGCCACCACTGCCCACACGGATTTTATCCGTTTTGCTTGCGATATGACTGATGAGCGTTGCTGGATTTGGGCCTGAGAAATATCCCGTGTTGTGATGTTCCGCGAGCCAATAGCGCGTATAGCCCTCTTTTTCACAAACTAAAGCCAGCTCCGCAGATAATTGCGGGGCTGGCTTTTTATCAATTGATCCCTGTTGTACAGGGGACTGATCAATAACGGTTAACTTATACATACTTGTTTGATCAGAGAATTCGCTTCTATTTCTTAATAAGTCCAATAATCCAAAGCAATATTACCGCACCAATCGTTGCGGTGATAAGTTGACCAATGAGCGCATTACCCATGGAAATGCCAAGCATGCCAAATGTCCAGCCGCCAACAAAACCACCAACAATACCAACAATGATATTGCCTAAAATACCGTAACCGGAACCTTTCATAAAGTTTCCTGCCAACCAGCCTGCGACACCCCCGATAATTAATGTCCAAATCATCTTCCGTCCTCTCATTTATTGATTAATTGTGCTCTCATTGTGCCTTTTTAATTGAGAAATGGCAAATTTTAGCATTTTGGGTTACTGTCTCACTGAACAAATATTGGAGGATAAAGCTTGTTTTATAAGAAGATAGCGTATGTTGTTTGTACCTGGCTGCTGTCAACTGTGATGGCAAATTCAGAAGATATGAACATTATTGTAATAATGCCAGATGACCATTCTCAGCGCGCAATGGGGGCTTACGGTGACAATAAAGCAGTGACCCCGAATTTTGATAAATTGGCTCGCGAAGGTGTGAGGTTTTCAAATGCCTATGCTGCTGCACCGGTTTGCTCACCTAGTCGTGCTGCCGTGCTCAGTGGCAAATACCCAAGCCAGGTTGGGGTAAATGATTTTCTGATGCTCAATGAAAAATATGCAGATCGCGGACTTGACACGTCAGCACTCCTTTACCCACAGTTGCTGAAAGAAAATGGCTATGTAACGGGTATGATTGGGAAATGGCATTTGGGTACTGCGCCAGAGCGTCATCCGTTACAGCGTGGATTTGACTATTTCGTCGGCTATGAACAAGATTTAAACCCTTATGACCCGGTATTGGATATCAATGGTGATATGCGCATTGAGGCGGGGCATACTTCCAATATATTTGTTAACCACGCTAAAGAATTCTTGCGGCAAAACAGGGATCAAAAATTTTTGCTAAACATATCGTTCCGAGAGCCTCAGATGCCCTGGATGCAAGTGCCTCAGGAAGATATTGATGCAGTTGCCAATATTGATCCCGTTGTCCCTAAGATTGATGGTGTGGACGAGGATTGGCTTAAGAAAATAACAAAGGATAATTACGCAGCTATTCATGCATTGGATCGGGCAGTTGGCGAAGTGATGAACGAATTGGAGAGGCTCGGCATTGCAGACAAGACCATTGTCATCTATGCGGGGGATCATGGGATGATTATTGGTCAGCATGGTTATTTTGGACGCGGTGCTGTGGGGGCGATTGCGGGTTCCGAAGTGGTTGGCAGTGAAAACATTGCAACCCTTTACGAAGAAGCGATCAAAATACCATTGTTGATCAAATGGCCGGGTGAGAACTCAGATGCGAAAATCATTGAAGCACCGGTTTCAAACACTGATCTATACCCTACCATTTTGGGAATGCTCGATATTGATTTGCCCGCTGGGCTTGAACTTGATGGTCGAGATTTGTCAGCCGCTATTAAGACTGGATCATTAGAATTGAAGCCCGTTTTCGCCCAGTATAATATGGAAAACTTCGGGATCGCAAAACTCAGGATGGTGCGTTTTGGCGATTGGAAACTTGTACGCAGATTTGGTCAAAATGCAGCACCTGCACTGATTGATGAATTATATAACCTTAAAGCGGATCCGCGCGAGCAAAGTAACTTAATCGCAGAGAAAGATCACCAGGAGAAAAGGCGAGAGCTTGACGGTTTGCTCCTTAAGTGGATGGGGGAGATTAACGACCCTGCATTATAAGCACTTCTTTTTCAGCTCTGGTTAATTTTTTGACCTCTGCTTCACGGATGGAAGCTGCGCTTCTGTCCTCATGTTCTTTCTGGTAAACAAGCTGGAAAGGGGTTTTGCCGCGCATGTATTTGGCGCCTTTGCCGCTCGCGTGGTCTTCCAGGCGTTTTTCTAGGTTATTGGTAATACCAGTATAGAGGCTGCCATCGTTACATTTAAGGATATAAAGGGTCCAGGGGATCATATTTACTCGCGTTATGGTTAATTTTTGATAACAGAAATGTGACCATTGATCTACCCGGAATTTTGGACAAAATAGGCAAATTGTGATATGACATATGAGTAAGTTTAGTATTTTAGGAGAAGTATCATTTCAAAGGATCGTTTAACGCGCCGGTCTTTCATCGGCGGCTCAGCAGCATTGGCAGCGGGAAAACTGATGGTTACACCAGCGGTCGCGGATATTCACCCGGCCACGCCCACAATGACCAAAGGCCCCTATTTTCCTGATCACGATCAGTTAGATAAAGATGCGAATTTGCTTCAGGTCAATGGTCGATCAGGTAAAGCGCAAGGCGAAGTTATTTTTGTTTCCGGAACAATCCGTGACATATATGGAAATCCAATTGGTGGCGCTGTCATTGACATGTGGCAAGCTAATAAATGGGGTCGATATGATCACGAGGACGATCCTAATCCTGCTCCCTTGGATCCAAACTTTCAGGGATGGGCAAAGCTCATGACAGCGTCGGATGGCAAATACAATATTATGACAGTCAAACCAGGCGCTTATCCGCAAGGAAGCAGTTGGCGTGCGCCCCACCTACATTTCCGTGTAAGAAAAAGAGGTTATGAAGAGATAGGAACACAAATGTTTTTTAAAGGTGAACCTCTGAATGACGACGATGGATTGTTACTCGCGGTAAGGCCAAAATATAGGCGTGATCTGCTGGTAGTGGATTTTGGTTCAGGCATCGGAAAATTTGATCTTGTATTGCAGCCACGTAGAGGTTAAATCGTTAAGCATATCGCAATACAAAGCTTAAAAATATGCCAGTAACGCTATCTCTATTACATTCTTTTCCCGAAAAAACAGAGTTTTACGGGACGTATTGGAACAAGCGGCCTTTCCTTGCGAAGGGATGTATTGATGCGCGGACATTAGGTCAATGCATTGTTCCTGACGAGCTTGCAGGACTTTCTCTTGAGGATGATGTTCGTTCCCGGATTGTTATGTCCGGAGAGGCACCAGAAGACTGGGTTTGTGAGCATGGACCCTTTGACGAAGCAAGATTTGCTAACTTACCTTCATCGAAGTGGAGTTTGCTCGTACAGGACGTTGAAAAAAATCATCCGCCCACCAAAGAACTACTGCAAGGTTTTGGATTTTCGCCAAAATGGCTGATCGACGACATAATGGTTAGCTATTCAGTGCCAGGCGGGGGAGTAGGACCTCATCTGGACAGCTATCATGTATTTCTGGTGCAGGGGATGGGGAAGCGGAGCTGGAAAATCGGTGATAACGCGATCCATACAGAAAATTACATCCAGGGACTGGACCTCAAAATTCTTGCAGATGAGTTTGACGGAACCGAAGTGGAAGTTGAGCGGGGAGATGTGCTTTATATCCCGCCTAAATTTCCTCACAGCGGTGAAACCATTGAAGAAAGCATGACTTACTCCATCGGGTTTCTGGGACCATCGCTTTCCGAACTTATGGTGGAATTTGGTCATTTTGTTGAAGAGCAGGAAGCGTTAAATAGTCGTTACGACGGGAACGAGCTGGATGAAACATCATCGGGCGAAAATATGTCAAAAAGTGAAGTTGAAAATTTTAGGGGCTTGATGAGAGAAGCTCTTAATTCATCAGGCTTCGAAAAGTGGCTTAGGGGTTACTTTGAAAATCGCGAAGATTAGTTATCTTCAAACAGCATGGCTAGCTGGTCGGTGATGGCACCTCCCAGTTGATCAGCGTCCATGATGGTGATGGCGTTTTTATAGTAGCGTGTCACGTCATGACCAATACCAATGGCGAGCAATTTCACCGGGGAACGATTTTCAATCACTTCGATCACATGTCGCAGGTGATCTTCCAGATAATTTGCACTATTCGATGACAGAGTACTGTCATCAACCGGTGCGCCGTCAGAAATCACCATAAGAATCCGCCGTTCTTCTGGCCTTCCGATCAGCCGGTTATGAGCCCACAGTAAACTTTCCCCATCGATATTTTCCTTAAGAAGTCCTTCGCGCAGCATTAGGCCCAGATTGTTACGGCTTCTGCGAAGGGGGCTATCGGCTGATTTATATATGATATGTCGCAAATCATTCAGCCGACCTGGATGGTCCGGCTTGCCATTTTCCGTCCATTCAATACGGGACTTGCCGCCTTTCCATGCTTTGGTGGTAAAGCCAAGAATTTCAACGCGAACACCACAGCGTTCCAACGTACGGCTTAAAATGTCGCCACACATAGCCGCGATGGATATGGGACGTCCACGCATGGAACCGGAGTTATCGATCAGCAGCGTGACGACGGTATCCTTAAACTCGCTGTCATTTTCTACTTTAAAGGAAAGCGGATGAAGTGGGTTGGTTGCGACCCGTGTAAGACGGGCTGTGTCCAGAATGCCTTCCTCAAGATCAAATTCCCATGAGCGGGTTTGCTTGGCCATTAGTAGCCTTTGCAGTCTGTTTGCAAGTTTGGAAACCATGCCTTGCAGGTGGTAAAGCTGTTGATCCAGTTTTTTTCGAAGTTGAATAAGTTCATCCGGATCACAAAGATCTTCTGCGTTTACGCATTCATCAAATTCGCGGGTGTAGACCCGGTAACCTGGTCCAAGTGAAAATAAGCCGAAGGGATCATTGTCGTTTCTTGGTGGAGAAGCGTTTTCATTCTGCGCCTGCTTTAGCATTTCCATTAGTTCTTCGGTGGTCATTTCGGTAGATTGATCGCCGGTTGCGCTATCGTCTACCTGCTCTTCGGATGGTGCACCGCTTTCGTCCGATCCGTCTTCCGACTGATCCATTTCATTTTCGATGTCTTCTTCGGTTTGATCGTTCTGCTCGACTTGATCATCTGGATCATCGCCGAAGTTTTCATCTTCGTCTTGCTGTTGCTCGTCATAATCCTGAGCCAAGTCAAGATCGGCGATCACCTTGCGGCTTAGGATGGAGAATTTATCCTGATCATGTAAACTTGCTGCAAGTTCGTCCAGATGGTTGCCCGCTTTTTCTTCGATTTCATAGCGAAGCTCATTGACGATTTTACGGGTTGATTCAGGGGGAAGCTCATGTGTCAGTCTTTCGCGAACGAGTAGTTTGAGAACCTCGCCAAGCGGTACTTCACCGCTTTCTTCCGAGCGTGAAAGCTGATGGTCGCGGTAATATTTTTCCAAGTTGGCCTTTAAGTTCTGGGCAACTCCTTTCATTTGAGTGCTTCCGATGGCTTCTACTCGGGCGTCTTCAATGGCATTATAAACCGACTGCGCCAGATCGCCGCTGGGCATATATTTGTAATGCAGATTATTGTCGTGATAGCGCTGATGTAGGGAAAAACTATCCCCTTTACCGCGAAGTTCGGCAATTTCATCAGCTGACATATCGGAATAAACCATAGGCAAGCGCAGCTGTCCTGCCGTCGGTGGCGGCGCTGTGCCAAAGCTCACTTCAATTTCTGCGTCATTGGCAAGCGCGCGCACGGTCGAAGAAACCGCCCTTTTAAAATCTTCAATCGAATTTAAATTGCTCTTGCTCACAATAAGTGTGCCTTAAATTTCGGTCTTTTGAATGACCGGAACACCTTTAAGTTCTTCACCGAAACAGCGTTGATAATATTCGGCGATAATAGGTCTTTCCAGCTCGTCACATTTATTGAGGAAGGACAAGCGGAAGGAAAATCCAAGATCCTTGAAAATTTCAAAATTCTCCGCCCAGGTGAGTACTGTTCGCGGTGACATCACCGTTGAAATATCACCGTTGATGAAGCCCTTGCGGCTAAGATCCGCTACCTGCACCATTTGTTTGATGATTTTAAGGTCATCTTCATTTTGCATCAGCGGCATTTTTGCCGCAATGATATTTTCCTCATGCTCGTGTGGTAGGTAATTCAACGTTGTAACGATGCTCCATCGGTCCATTTGGCCTTGGTTGATCTGCTGTGTACCGTGATAAAGGCCTGTTGTATCACCCAGTCCAATGGTGTTCGTAGTTGAAAATAATCGGAATGACTCGTGTGGACGGATCACTTTATTCTGATCAAGCAGGGTTAATTTACCCGCGACTTCAAGAACCCGTTGAATCACAAACATAACGTCAGGACGACCGGCATCATATTCGTCGAATACAAGGGCCGTCGGGTTTTGCAGCGCCCATGGTAAAATCCCTTCCTTAAATTCAGTGATTTGAACGCCATCTTTAAGGGTAATTGCGTCTTTACCGATCAAATCAATTCGGCTGATATGGCTGTCCAGGTTGATCCGCAAGCACGGCCAGTTAAGGCGTGCCGCCACTTGTTCGATATGGGTTGACTTACCAGTACCATGGTATCCTTGAACCATGACCCGACGGTTGTGGGCAAATCCTGCAAGGATTGCAAGGGTGGTGTCATGATCAAAAATGTAATTTTCGTCAATCTCCGGAACATGTTCGTTTGGTTCCGAAAAACCATGAATTTCCATGTCGGAATCGATGCCAAATACCTGGTTAACGTTCAAAAGCATATCCGGAATGCCGGAGTCTAATTCTGATTTGCTTGTCATTCACTTGTCCAATCGCTTGGGAAATTATCTAAAATCTTTATTTTTCAAGGCGTTATAGGCCTCGGTAATACGGGTAAATATATACTTACCATTCTCAAGATCGGGATTTTGATCTGGATGACAATGTTTGACAAGTTTTTTATACGCTTTTTTGATGTCATCTGATGTTGCACCAGTTTCAAGACCGAGCGTTTTCAGGTTGGCCAGGTCTTCGCGTGTATAATTGAGAATGTTTTTGCCGGAAATATGACGCATTCGAACGCTTGGGTTTATGCCACTCGCTGGTTTTTCAAAGCCATTGTAGGAGGATTTATGTTTACCTGCTTTATCATTGGTCCAACCAATTCCAGCAGCACCGATGAATGGTCCCTGATTTACAACACTTAAATCGAATGTGCGGGCGTGGAGCCGGCAAAACCAGTGAATGTCCGACTGATCGGCGGTGGTTTGAATGCGATACTTCCCTTCTTGGTCACAATCACTCCACTCACATACTCTTTTATTCTCACCAGTCGCCATCAACACATCATTCGATTATTGTCATTTCTGTTCTTAGTCTATATAGCATTAATTAAAGATTTCATAAATCCTGGAAAACACACCGATGACCGTAAAAGAAACTATTCATTCGAAACTTGAAAGTTCGATAAATCCTGAAATGCTAGAAGTGATTGATGAATCGCACAAACATGCTGGTCACGTAGGTGCTCGTCCCGAAGGTGAAACCCATTTCCATATCAATATGACAGCCTCAGCTCTAAACGGTAAGAACCGTGTCGCGCGTCAACGGCTGGTTTACAAAGTATTGGCTGATGAACTGGCTGGCCCGGTTCATGCACTTTCGCTTACCTTAAAAGGGACAGATGACTAAAACAAAAATACCAGCATCATTGGTACTGTAATAAAGCTGATCAGGGTGGTGGTGAAGATCAGACTGGCCACTTCTTCCGGGTTCCGATTGTATTTTGCCGCCAATAGGTAACTGAATACAGCGACCGGCATCGACATTTGCAAGATCAAGACGTTTCTTTCCACGCCTGTAAATCCAAATAAGTTGGCCGTCGCAATGCCGATCCCAATACCTCCAAGCATTTTGATAGTGCCGATGGTTGCTATTTTTCCAAACTTTATCACCTTTAGTCTCGCAAGTGATGCGCCTAGAGTGATCAGCATCATAGGAATTGTAAAACCGGCCAAAAGCTCGGTCACGTTCATGAGCCATACAGGCGGTGTCGTTCCTGTACCTAAGAAAAGCAGTGCAGCAACCACGCCCCAAAGCAGGGATACCCGAACCAGTGATCCTGGTGACAGGTTCCCGTGAGAAATAAACAGCATCACTGTAAACTGGAATATGCAGCCAACGGTGAAATAGGCAATCGCATAGGACATTCCAGCTTCCCCAAATGCAAATAGGCAAAGAGGAATGCCCATATTGCCGCAGTTTGTTGTGGAAAGTGCAATGATGTAAGCACGTTTTGGGAGTTTAAGAACATAAACAAATACCACAGTGGCGATAAGCAAGATGGTGAGTGCCACACCTGAAGCAAACATGAAATTGGTCAGACTTGTAAGATCGCCGCCCAGGCCGAGCATTCCCACAAACACCAGGCAAGGAGCGCCGAAATTCATATTAAGCCGGGTCACGAAATCTGTTGGGAATTCGTTACCGGTTTTAACCCAGAAATAACCTACAAGTGCGATGAACAGCACTGGTGAAATAACATTAAAAAGCTCAACTAGCATATGGCTTAGTTCTCATAAGTAATTTCGTGAAGGTGGCTTTTAGCAAATGTGATAAATTGATCAAGAAGATTTGCCCTTTCTTCACCGAGTTGATAATTAGTTCGGACTAGGCCTACTTCACGTTCAAAATCGTAACCGATCATTTTGACACGTTTGACGCCTTCCATGGTGTAATGATCCGGCATGGTGGTAAAACCAACTCCCGCCGAGACCATATTTAAGGCGCGCTCATCCTGATTGGTATTATAAACCAGCCGTGGCCGGACATTATGGTCAGTAAAAAATCGGCTGGTTTCACTTAAAATTTCGCATCGCGATCTTACAATAGTTGGCTCACTGGCAAATTCTGCTGGATGAATGGGTTCCTGACTTGCAAGCGGGTGATGTTCCGCGAGGGCAATTGAATAGCCTTCTTTATACAGTGGTTCATAGTCGAGCTTCAGAGTTGGTCGAATGATTGTCAGCGCGATATCAATTTTGCCTTCATCAAGCCGGTTCAGTATTTCTTGTTCGGTGCCCTCAAAAAGTTCGATCACAAGACCCGTAATTTCACGGGTAAAGGTGGACAATATATTACCAATTACTGTCGTGGGAATGGTCATTAATGTGCCGAGCCGCAGCAGCTGAGAATGCCCGGTGGATTTTATGTCTGCCTCTGCAAGGTTAAGCTGATATAGGATGGATTTGGCATGTGGTACAAAACGTGTTCCGCTTTCTGTGAGAAAAACCCGTTTTGATGTCCGATCAAACAACTTGCTGCCTAAATCAGTTTCCAGTTTTTTGATCCCCGCGGAAAGAGTAGGCTGCGTGACAAAAACTCTTTTTGCCGCTTTTGTGAAGCTTCCGGTTTCCACAACAGCGAGGAAATATCTAAGCTGGTAATTTTCAATCATTGATAATTTTTACCAAATAATAGCGTTTGATAGATAGTATCTATAATAAAGTTATTTGTAAAATGAGAAATTATGTTCTAAGCTCCCTCAAAATATAAATACAGGGAGAGAATTTAATGGATACGGTAAAGAAAAACTGGCCGGAGGCATTGGCTTCCATTGTCTTTTTACTTTTACTTTACAAGGTGTTCGAGCAAAGTGTGCTTGAGCACCACTTTATAATTCCATCCACTCAATGGTTGCCACCTGCACTGATTGTAGGAAATCTAATTTATTACAGCCGGAAAGGAAAATTATGGGCTAAAATAATATTGTTCTGGATGTGTTTTATTGCAGAATTCTTAGGGTTTTTGTCGCTATTTTACTCGCCAACACTTGCAAAAACATACTTTGGACCCATTTGGGCAGGAATAATTGTTGCAGTTTTAGTTCTAATTTTCGGTTATTTATTGTATAGTTATCAGAAATCACACGAATTATTTAAAGATTAACCCTTTATTGTTAGGGTTGATCTGAGGGTTTTTTACTTCGGAATAATATATGCGATTGTTAAAGTTTTTAGTTCTGTTTTCTTGTTTTTTTGTACCGGGTGCGTCGGCGGCTTCCGTAGACGATATTGTTGCAAATTTCAGAAGTGACTTTAAAGAACAGCTAAAGGAAAATAAGGTTCCTGGCGGGGCTTACGCCATTATAAAGGATGGTAAAGTTATTGCCATGGAAGGACTTGGTGTGCGTGCCAAGGGAAGTAATGAGCCTGTGGATGAAAACACCGTGTTTCGCTTGGCCAGCGTGTCCAAAACTTTTGCAGCTGGTCTTACCGCGCAGCTGATCGAAGAGCAAAAATTTAGCTGGGATGACAAGATCGTCGACTATGTTCCGGAATTCAGATTTAAAAACAGCAGTTATTCATCCAATTTGACCGTTGATCATATTATGAGCCAGAGCTCCAGCCTGGTGCATAACGCGTATGATAATTTGGTTGAGGCCAATTACCCTATGCCGCGCATTATTGATATGTTCAGTGAAATAGACCCTATTTGCAAATTAGGTGAGTGCTATGGGTATCAAAATGTTCTTTATAGCCTCATTCAGCCGGTAATTGAAAAGTCAACTTCTTCAACATACACAGACCTGATGCATAACCGTATTTTCGATCCGCTTGAAATGGAGCGTTCATCGCTTGGTTATGAAGCATTTTTGGCAACACCAAATCATGCTGAGCCGCACGTCCTTACCCGTAAGGGATGGGTAAAGACCAAAGTTAAGCCAAGCTACTATGCGATCCTGCCCGCTGCTGGTGTAAATGCCAGTGTGGCGGATATGTCAAAATGGATGTTGGCACAAATGGGGCATTTTCCGGAAAGCTATTCCTCCGAAGTGATTGATACAGTGACAACACCGCGTATCAGAACCCGCAAAGAAATGCGCAAAAGAAATTGGCGTTCAGTGCTTAAGAATGCCCATTATGGTTACGGCTGGCGCATTTATGATGTTGGTGGCCAGGAGCTTGTCTACCATGGTGGTTCTGTTGCAGGTTTCCGCTCCGAAGTTGCATACTCCAAGGAAAAAGATCTGGCTCTCGTGATCTTGCTCAACGCGGAAACCAGAATGGGCAGCAACCTAAACGCAGAATTCTGGGCTGAGGTATTTAAAGATGACCCTAAGCCAGTAGCGGCGCCAAAGGTGCAGCGAGCAAGTGCTGCTAAGCCGCGAAACGTACCAGGATGGTCACGTACAAGCGTACCACGTGACAAACCAGCCGTTATTCCGGCTATGGAAAGATAAGCTACTCACACGTGCTGCTGATTGGCGCTCCCTTAGTCGCGATTTCCAAATTTATATAGCTCATCCAAGATGATACTGCGGGCGCATCATCAATAAGCGATGTGTGTGTAACATTTGCAAACTTACCAGCCATTTTGTACCATTTTCCGGCTTCCATTGTTTCGGCCGGGATAACGGCTTCATTGGCTTCGAAAGTAAGGTAAGTGGCATTTAAAGTCGCGACACCAGATGTATAAATTCTTTTCTCGCTTGGGTCGCATTTATCAAGTTGGACGGTGACATAATCATCCATAATGCCGTTTGGGTCTTTCTTTCCGCCAAAATCTTCCCAGCGGACAATCAAGTCCTGGCTATAATCAATTTCGGTGAAATCTATTTTTTGTTCGTTTTGGTAGATCGATAACGTAATCGGTCCTGGTCGTTCTCCATCTGGTATTGGCACAACTTGGTTCGTAACACGGCCGTCTGAATGTTCAATATCAAATTGATAGTCCTCACCGGGTTCGGCCGTTTCCATTTCCTCAAAGTTGGCAAAACGCCCACCATGAAAAAAGTTGGATCGATAATCCGGGTACATTGTGAACTGCTCCTCAGGGGAACGGCTGTCTCCAACACGTCGGAACGTGGCTTGCTTTAAATTTGAAATCGGCAATGAAAAAATCTCTCCGTAACGGTGGTATCCTGCATATTCCATTTCACCGTTATGCTTTTGATTAAATGTTTCGGATTTTACGATTATAACCATATTTATGTCGCGCGCGGGTGTTTGCAGTTTAGCAGGGATTTCGACGTGGCCCGGACTATGCTGTTTTGAAGGAGGCAGGTTTTTCCATTTTGGCTCCTGCGCATTTACTGATGTTAAAGGCACTAATGAAATTATTGCCGTTGATACAAATAGGTATGTTTTAAGTTGCATGATGTCCTCCCAATGATTTTTTGTTTATTTAATTCATTAAACGAAGAGCATACCCTCGCAAAGAACTTTATTTAGAATTTCCAAATATAGAAAATTTCTATTAATAGAATTCATATTATTAATTTTATCTATAATGTGATTTTTGTTATCCTCAGCATTGAAAACTGGGAAGGTATCTCTCTATGGCTGTTATAAAGACCAACATTGACTTATTGGGTCCAGAGTTTGAAACGAACCGGGAAAAAATGCTTGGTTTGGTTTCTGACCTTGAGGATAAGATTGCCGAAATTGAAAAGGGTGGCCCAGAAAAATATAGAGACAGGCATGAGGGGCGGGGCAAACTTCTTGCTCGCGACCGCATTAGACGCTTGGTGGATAAAGGTAGTGCTTTTCTCGAATTCTCACAATTTGCCGCTTTTGGAGTTTATGAAGCGGATGTGCCTGCTGCTGGTATCATTACTGGGATTGGTCGTGTATCGGGTCTTGAATGCGTTATTGTTTGTAATGATGCAACGGTCAAAGGTGGAACTTATTTCCCGCTCACCGTCAAAAAGCACATCAGGGCTCAGGAAATCGCTGCGGCCAACAACTTGCCGTGTATCTATCTTGTTGATAGTGGTGGCGCAAACCTGCCTAATCAGGATGAAGTGTTTCCTGACCGTGAACATTTCGGTCGAATCTTTTACAATCAAGCCAAAATGTCATCAAACCACATTCCGCAGATTGCTGTTGTGATGGGGTCCTGTACAGCGGGCGGTGCTTATGTGCCAGCTATGAGCGATGAAAATGTCATTGTGAAGCATCAAGGGACAATTTTTCTTGCGGGACCACCTCTTGTTAAAGCAGCGATCGGTGAAGAAGTAAGTGCTGAAGAACTGGGCGGTGGAGACGTTCATACACGCCTTTCCGGGGTAGCAGATCATCTGGCTGATGATGATAATCACGCGCTTGAATTAACTCGCACGATTGTTGGCAATCTAAACCGCGAGAAGAAACATGATTTAGTGCTCAAAAAATCAACAGAGCCGTTATATCCCGCGGAAGAGCTTTACGGGGTTGTGCCGGCTGAGCTAAAAATCCCCTATGATGTGAGGGAGGTAATCGCCAGAATTGTTGATGGCAGTGAATTTGATGAGTTCAAACAACGCTATGGGGCAACGCTGGTTTGCGGCTTTGCACATATCTATGGAATGCCTGTGGGGATTGTTGCCAATAATGGTGTGCTTTTTTCGGAATCAGCCCTTAAAGGAGCACATTTTGTTGAACTTTGTGCATCACGAAAAATTCCGTTGGTTTTCCTGCAGAATATAACTGGTTTTATGGTCGGCAAAAAATACGAGACCGGCGGTATTGCACGGGACGGCGCAAAAATGGTGACCGCAGTATCTTGCGCCAATGTGCCAAAATTTACCGTTATCATTGGTGGATCATTTGGTGCGGGAAATTACGGTATGTGTGGACGTGCTTATGATCCACGTTTTCTCTGGATGTGGCCCAATGCCAGAATATCTGTAATGGGTGGTGAACAGGCAGCTGGCGTTCTTGCTACGGTCAAACGTGATGGTATCGAACGGCAAGGTGATACATGGTCGGATGAAGAAGAAGCAGCCTTTAAAGAACCAATTATGGATCAATATGAACATCAAGGGCATCCTTATTATTCATCAGCCCGCCTATGGGATGACGGTGTGATTGATCCAGCGGACACACGACGTGTTCTTGGTCTTTCTTTATCAGCGAGCCTCAATGCACCGATTGAAGATACTAAATTTGGCATTTTCAGGATGTAGTAGATGATGATCAAATTTGAGAAATATGAAAATGGCGTTGCCTTATTAACCTTGAATAGGCCGGAAGTGCATAATGCCTTTAATGAGCAGATGATTTCGGATTTGACTGCCGTATTTGATGAACTCCAGAAGAGTTCGGACGTAAATATTGTTATTCTGGGGGGCGAAGGAAAAAGTTTTTCCGCTGGCGCAGATTTGGACTGGATGAAAAAAGCTGCAGACTATTCATACGAAGAAAACCAGATGGATGCGCAAAAGTTAAGTTATATGCTCAATGCGTTTTTCGAACTTAAGCAGTTGACAATAGCATGTGCCCATGGCTCAGTCATGGGTGGGGGAGTTGGCCTGCTTTCCTGTGCAGATATTGTTCTCGCTGAAGAGAGCAGCAAGTTTGCGCTTTCTGAAGTAAATCTGGGACTGATCCCTGCGACAATTTCACCGTTTGTTATTGAAGCCATTGGGTCACGACAGGCCAAAAGGTATTTTCAAACGGGGGAACTTTTTAATGCCGAAAAAGCTGCTGCAATTGGCTTAGTACACGAACTTTACGCTTCAGAAGAACAGCGAGACAGCCTTCTTAATTTCATCTTGAAAAATGCCCTGGCAAGCGGCCCTACGTCTATGAAGGATGCCAAACAGTTGGTGAATGATTATGCGGGAAAACCAATTGACTATGAACTCAGGCAAAATTCAGCCATGCGTATCGCAAAAGCCAGATCAACTGCAGAAGCGCGGGAAGGACTAAATGCTTTTTTTGAAAAACGAAAACCAGATTGGGTGAAAGATGTTTGAAAAAATACTAATAGCCAATCGCGGTGAAATTGCCTGCCGCATAATTGATACTGCGCGAAAGAAGGGTATTAAAACTGTGGCTGTTTATTCCACGGTCGATGCCAGAGCAAAGCATGTAAGGCTTGCTGATGAAGCCTATGAAATTGGCGGGGCGGAGGCCACCGAAAGCTACTTGAATATGGAAAAAATTATTGAAGTAGCAAAAACAAGTGGTGCAGAAGCTATCCACCCCGGTTATGGGTTTCTTTCGGAAAATGAAACTTTTGCCGCCATGTGCGAAAATGAGGATATTCGCTTTGTTGGTCCAACTGCTGATGTCATTAGGCTTATGGGCTTAAAAGACCAGGCCAAAGCGGCTATGCAGACAGCGGATATACCCGTTGTTCCTGGCTATGACGGCGAAAATCAAGAAGAAGATCATCTGCTCCAACAAGCAAAATCAATTGGCTTTCCACTACTTATAAAAGCAGTAGCGGGCGGCGGTGGTAAAGGCATGCGGCTTGTGAATAGTGAAACAGAATTCCTGCCAGCGCTTGCGTCTGCAAAACGGGAAGCAATGGCATCTTTTGCCAATGATCGGGTAATTCTTGAAAAGTATATTCGAAAATCACGTCATATCGAAGTTCAGGTCTTTGCCGATAAGGTGGGGAATGTCGTCTATTTACACGAGCGCGATTGTTCACTCCAGCGTCGGCACCAGAAAATTGTTGAAGAAGCACCGGCGCCGGACTTGAGCGAGGACATGCGCTTCGAAATTGGTGAGACGGCAACCAAAGCTGCAAAAGCGATCAAATATCGTGGCGCAGGTACCATTGAATTTATTGTCGATGTGGAAAATGGACTTAAAGATGCGCCATTTTACTTCATGGAAATGAATACGCGCTTGCAGGTGGAGCATCCTGTGACAGAGTTAATCACAGGTATTGATCTGGTCGAATGGCAGCTTCGGGTCGCCGCGGGTGAGCGATTGCCACTTACTCAGGACGACATCAAACTTAATGGTCATGCCTTTGAAGTAAGGCTTTATGCGGAAGATCCATCGAACGAATTTTTACCACAAACAGGCACGCTTTATCATTTTTCGCATCCACAGGAAAACCAGAATTTTCGCCTTGATGCGGGTGTGGATCAGGGTGATGAAGTGACTATTTATTATGATCCGATGATCGCAAAACTGATCGTTTGGGGACAAAGTCGGGTAGAAGCGCTTCGCCATATGAGGCGCGTGATTAAGGACACCGCGATCGCTGGGGTAAAGACCAATCTCGAGTTTCTTTACAGTATTTTTAATCACAAATCATTCAACGTTGCCGATATTGATACCGGCTTTATTGATCGTTATATCGACGAACTTACCAGCCGGGAAGAACAGTCATTTGTTCCGGTTCTGGCGCTTGCATCACTTACTGAACTTATGCCACACACGGACGGCAACGACATATGGGATTGGTCAGATGGTTGGCAGCTCAATCACAATCTCAAGGTTAAACAGACATTTGTGGAAAATGGTTCGAGTTATGACCTTGACGTGACGTATCTACGCGATGGTTTTTCGATTGAACTTGATGGTAGCAGTTATGAAGTAAAACTATTGAAACAATCGCAAGACGAAATTCATATTTTGTTAGATGATAAAAAAGTGAGCGGCAGGGTCATTAAAATGCAACATGATTTTACCATTTTCTGTGATGGTATGGTCTCCTACCTTCATCATTTTATTCCAGGGGCTGATGAGCGGGACAGCGGGAAAATAGACGGCAACGTAGTCACACCAATGCCGGGAAAACTTTCAAAGCTACTGGTTGATAACGGAGCTAGTGTAAGTCAGGGACAATCACTTCTTGTTCTTGAGGCCATGAAAATGGAACATACAATCAAAGCGCCAGCGGACGGTGTTGTTGCATTTGCCGGCATAAGTGAAGGTGCACAAATTGCAGATGGGCAACTGCTACTGCGTATTGGTGAAGCGAATGGCTGAAGTTACAATTTTTGAAGTTGGACCAAGAGACGGCTTGCAGAATGAGCCTGTTTTTATTGATACTGCTCAAAAAGTTTCATTTATCAATATGCTCTCAAAAACCGGCCTTCAAAAAATAGAGGCGACCAGTTTTGTCTCCCCAAAATGGGTGCCGCAGCTTGCTGACGGATCGCAGGTTATGGAAGGTATCCAAAGAGCGCAGGCCGTCGCTTACACTGCGCTTACGCCAAATGAACGGGGCATGATTAGGGCACTTGATGCTAAGGTGGACGAAGTGGCTATTTTTGCGGCTGCATCGGAAAGCTTCAGCCAGAAGAACATAAACTGCTCTATCAATGAAAGTATCGATCGGTTTAGGCCCGTTATGGAACTTGCGAAAGCTCATAATATTCCTGTGCGGGGGTATGTATCCTGCGTTACTCATTGTCCCTACGACGGAAAAATCGATCCAGGTCAAACCCGCAAGGTCACCGAAAAATTGTTAAAGCTGGGATGCTACGAAATGTCGCTGGGCGATACAATTGGTAAGGCCGAGCCTAACGACATAGAAAATTTGTTGACTATTCTACAAGGTGTTGTTTCCACTGATAAATTAGCACTGCATTGCCATGATACTTACGGCAATGCTCTGGAAAATATCAAATGTGGTTATGAACGGGGAATAAGAACATTTGACGCTGCGGCTGGTGGCCTAGGGGGTTGCCCTTATGCAAAAGGTGCAAGTGGAAATGTTGCAACCGAGAAGGTTGTGAGATTGTTTGAACAAATGGGTGTAGGCACGGGAGTTGATGTAACACTGCTCGAAGAAGCGGCCCATTTCATAAAAGACAAGATTTCAAAAATAAATGATGACTAAAGGAATTTAGACATGACGTCCTATCCAACGTTAAATTTTAATCATGGTGACGATATTAATATGCTTCGGGACATGGTGCAGAAATTCTCCACTGACGAAATAGCGCCGCGTGCGGAGCAAATTGATCTGGATAATGAGTTTCCAAATGATCTTTGGAAAAAATTTGGTGAGCTGGGACTTCTTGGCATGACTGTACCGGAAAATTATGGTGGTTCCGAAATGGGCTATCTGGCGCATACCATTGCTGTTGAAGAAATATCTCGCGCCTCGGCGAGTGTGGGACTTAGTTACGGCGCGCATTCAAATCTTTGTGTTAATCAGATAAATAGAAATGGTAACGATGCACAAAAAGAAAAATACCTCCCTAAACTTGTTTCCGGTGAGCATGTGGGAGCGCTTGCCATGAGCGAGTCTGGGGCTGGATCTGATGTGGTCAGCATGAAGCTTAAAGCTGAGGATATGGGTGATCATTTCAAACTCAATGGTACCAAAATGTGGATCACCAATGGGCCGGATGCAAATGTTTTAGTTGTTTATGCGAAAACCGATATGGCTGCGGGCTCCAAGGGAATCACTGCTTTTATCATTGAAAAAGAATTCGAAGGATTTTCCACTGCACAAAAACTGGACAAGCTCGGAATGCGAGGATCAAATACTTGTGAACTCGTATTTGAAGACTGTTTGGTACCCAAAGAAAACGTACTTGGCAGTATTGGTGCCGGTGTTAAAGTTCTAATGTCCGGTCTAGATTATGAACGTGTTATTCTCTCTGGCGGACCGCTGGGCATCATGCAATCTTGCCTTGATGTCGTAATTCCATACATTCATGATCGAAAGCAATTTGGAAAATCTATTGGTGAATTCCAATTTATACAGGGCAAAGTAGCTGATATGTATACTGAACTAAATGCTTGTCGCAGCTATGTTTATTCTGTTGCTGCGGCGTGCGATCGCGGTGAAACCACGAGAATGGATGCTGCTGGTTGTATTTTGTATGCGGCTGAGCGTGCCACCCAAATGGCACTTCAGGCTATTCAATGTTTGGGTGGTAACGGCTATATCAACGAGTTCTCAA
>JANQJN010000072.1 GCA_028281625.1 Emcibacteraceae bacterium
GCTCGCTGACCAGGCCGCAGAAAAAATAATTCTACGTGATCTAAATATCGTCGCACCGGAAATTCCCGTCGTTGCGGAAGAGAGCGCCAGCGAAGGAAATATTCCCGACGTTCAAGATAAATTTTGGCTTGTGGATCCGCTTGACGGAACTAAAGAGTTTATAGCAGGCGGTACCGATTTTACAGTTAATATTGCACTGGTGGAACATGGTGTACCAACCTTTGGCATCATTTACACACCCGCCACCCGCAGATTATATACCACCAAATCAACATCGGAGGCGACTATTCAGATTATCGATCAAGATTTAAAGTTGGGACCAGAAAATCCAGTAAAAGTTCGTGACGGCGATATGGATAATCTAACCGCGCTTGCAAGCAAATCACATCTGGATGAGCAGACAAAAGCCTTCCTTGAGGACCTTAATGTCACAGACAAAACTTCCGCTGGAAGTTCCATGAAATTTTGTGTGGTTGCGGAGGGAAAAGCGGACATTTATCCACGCTTTGGTCCAACTATGGAATGGGATATTGCTGCAGGACACGCAATTCTGAGCGCTGCGGGAGGCACAGTTAAAAATCCTGATGGAACGCCATTTGAATATAACAAACCGGATTTTCGAAACGGTCCGTTTATCGCGCGCGGAAATATTTAAAGTAAATTTCTGACAATAACGAGTGCTGCAAAAAAGAATAATATAAGTGCTGATACTTTGTTGATGTTTTCCAAATGACGATCTGACAGATTTCTTTTAATTCTAGCAGATGCAAAACTTATGATCCCCCACCACATGGAGGACCCAAGCCATACGCCAACCGAAATAAGTGCGGCATTTGCCAAATTATCACCCATATCACCAAAACCAAGACCCACAAATATGGCGACAAATCCCAGGATGATCAGTGGATTTGTCAGAGTGAGAAAAAATGTTCCAGTCGCTGCCTTCATGCGATCTTTAAAGGTATCTTCCACGTCATCCACATGAGGATGACTAAGCCACAATTTTACACCGATGACAAAAAGCGCAATTGCACCAATTGTTTGTAAAATACCATTATAAGTGTTGATTAGCTGCGTCATTCCGGTGAGCCCAAATGCAGCAAGTGCGGCGTAAAGGCCATCGGCAAGTGCGGCCCCCTGCCCGACAAAATAGCCGTTCTTTGGCCCCTTGGTCATCGCCCTTCTTATACAAATGATATTTACCGGCCCAACTGGTGCAGACATTATCAGACCAATGAGCAGCCCCCAGGGCAGATATATGAGTGACATATTTAAGTTTGGTTCCAAATTATCTTCTCAAAATATAGTGCATCTGCAAGACAATCATGTTAAACGGCGAGCATGACTGATGTAAATGACCAAAATGAAGAAGTCGAAAAGAAGGAAGACCCTGTTCGACTTTATATTCTTGATGCTGTTGCGGACGGCTCCCATGTGAGCCCCAATGATATTGCCATTAAGATTGCAAAAGACCGCGCCAAAGAAAGCGACCCGGATGATATCTGGCGTAAATATATGCTCGCGGTAAAACAGCAGGCAAAGTCCCTGGCGCGCGCCGGGCGTATTAGCATCCTTCGCCGCGGAAAGGTGATTGATCCCAATAAAATGAAAGGGCTTGTTAAGTTCTCCCTTCCGATTGAAGAAGAATGATTACTTGACGTTTATAGTGCCAGCTATTCTGCCACTATAATCGATCAATAATATTTTCTGGGTCGCACCGTTCTGACCGATACGAACCAAAATGCCCTGCTCTCCACTTTCCGCTGAGATTATTTCCTGGCCAGCTTCAAGATTTAAATCCATATCGAAAGGGTCTGACGTAGTGGCAGGCGCCGCCTGCCTAGAAGCTTCATATCTTTCCACGAGTTCTGCTTCGGCGCGCTTCTGATCATTATATTTCATGATCGATGCCACAATGAGAACGATCACCATGGCAATGATTAAAATTCCCAAGGTAATCACAATTGCCTTGAGTAATTTGTAATTTTTTGGCATTCCTTCTTCTGTCATGACAGTACCAGCACCTCAAATTTACGAAACAATTGCTGAGGAAGACGATAAAGGTCTACGCCTTGATAAATTCCTTAGCAACAAATTCAGTGACATCAGTCGCTCCCGTCTTAAAAGCCTGATCGGTGAAGGTCAAGTGATTATGCAGGGTGTGGATAAGAAAATTGAGGATCCCTCTTACCGCATTAAAGTGGGTGATGGCTTTTCAATCACTGTTCCCGAAGTGGTGGATCCGGAACCGGAAGGCGAAGATATACCCCTTGATATCCATTATGAGGATGACGACCTGCTGGTCCTTTATAAACCTGCGGGAATGGTGGTTCACCCGGCACCAGGCAATAATAGCGGTACGCTGGTAAATGCACTTATTCACCACTGTGGAGATAGCCTTTCGGGAATAAATGGCGTTAAACGACCAGGAATTGTCCACCGCATTGATAAGGACACAAGCGGCCTTATGGTGGTCGCCAAATCCGATAAAGCGCACAAAGGACTATCCAAGCAATTTGCGCGCCATACATTGGAGCGCGCCTATCTTGCTGTCGTCTGGGGTGTGCCTAACCCTACCAGCGGCACCATTGATATGCCGTTAAAGCGTGACCCAAAAAACCGTCTAAAGATCACGGTGCGAGAAGGGGGAAAAGAAGCCATCACTCATTACAAAGTGATAAAAAGGCTGGAGCCACCGCGAAAAATTATGTCACGGGATAATGTCACCAAGGGATTACCTCCCAGTCTATCGTTAGTCGAATGCAGACTGGAGACCGGGCGCACCCATCAGGTACGCGTCCATATGGCGCACAATGGTTATCCTCTGGTTGGCGATCCTCTTTATAGCCGAAGAAGCAACCCTCAGAAGAACTTTACGGACCGCGCAAGGGAAGCCCTCGCAAACTTCAACCGTCAAGCTCTTCACGCATATGTGATCGGTTTTACCCATCCTGTGACCAAGGAGGCCTTGACATTTGAAATAGAATTACCAAATGATATAAAACAGCTTATTAAAGCGTTAGAGGCGGTCTAAAAAAAGCCTAAATGTTTAAATAAGTTAGATAAAGGTTAAAAAGGATCAGGGGTAAAACTCTAAATGGCAACAAATAATTTACCGACATTATCGCCGGACGGCAGTTTAACGGCCTATCTGCATGAGATTCGCAAATTCCCGATGCTTAAGGCAGACGAGGAATTTATGCTTGCCAAAGCATGGACGGAACATGGTGATACGGATGCGGCTCATAAGCTGGTGACGTCACATCTGCGTCTTGTGGCAAAAATTGCCATGGGCTACCGCGGCTATGGCCTGCCGGTGGGTGACCTGATCTCTGAAGGGAACGTGGGCATGATGCAGGCGGTAAAACGCTTTGATCCTGATAAAGGTTTTAGGCTCGCCACCTACGCAATGTGGTGGATTAAAGCCTCCATTCATGAATATATTCTGCGCTCCTGGTCACTTGTTAAAATTGGCACCACCGCTGCCCAGAAAAAGCTTTTCTTCAACCTTCGCCGCATTAAAGGCCAGCTCGAAGCCGTTGACGAAGGTGATCTACACCCGGATCATGTGAAGGAAATAGCCGACAAGCTTGACGTTAAAGAAGATGAAGTGGTGCAAATGAACCGCCGTATGTCCGGCAGTGATCATTCGCTTAATGCGCCAATGCGCGCAGACATTGAAGGTGAATGGCAGGATTGGCTGGTAGATGAAGACACACCTGATCAGGAAACCGCCTATGCGGACAATGAAGAACTTGATTACCGCCGAGGTCTGATGGCCGATGCCATGGGTGCTCTTAACGAGCGCGAGCAGCACATCATCGCGGAACGCCGCCTGAGTGACAGCCCAAAAACACTGGAAGAGCTCAGCATCGAATATAACATCAGCCGCGAACGGGTTCGCCAGATCGAAGCACGCGCATTCGAAAAACTGCAGCAAGCCATGCAGTCGGCCGCTGCCGAAGACGGCATGATCACCATTGATCAGTAGATAAAATCACTCAAACGGATTTTTCACCAGAATTGTATCTTCCCGCTCAGGACTTGTGGAAAGGATCGCAACCGGCGTTTCGATCAATTCTTCAATCCGGCGAACATATTTAATGGCATTAGCCGGTAGATCGATCCAGCTTCTGGCACCAAAGGTGCTCTCGCTCCAGCCTTCCATGGTTTCGTAGATTGGTTTTACGGCTGCCTGATCATCGGTGGAGGCCGGGAAATAATCCAGCGTTTCACCGTTTAGTTCATAACCAACACAGATTTTAAGCTCTTCCATGCCATCCAGAACATCAAGCTTCGTAAGCGCAATACCAGTAATTCCGGATATTTTCATGACCTGACGCACCATGATCGCATCAAACCAGCCGCAGCGACGGCTGCGTCCGGTTACGGTGCCGAATTCATGACCACGTTCGCCAAGCCCCTGCCCCACCTCGTCAAATAATTCTGTCGGGAAAGGCCCACTGCCCACACGGGTTGTGTAAGCTTTAGTAATCCCAAGAATATAGTCAAGGCTACCCGCTCCAATACCTGAACCACCCGCGGCTTGTGAAGCGACAACGTTTGAAGACGTGACAAACGGATAAGTTCCATGGTCAATATCAAGCATGATACCTTGTGCCCCTTCAAACAGTATCTTCTTCCCTGATTTTTTTGCGTCATCCAGCACTTTCCAACTGGCACCAACCAGCGGCAGCACATGTTTTGCAATATCCATGATTTTTGCAATCAAATCATCGCGGTCCACTTCATCAAAACCTAGCCCTTTGCGTAGCGGATTATGGTGAGCAAGAAGCACATCAACGCGCTTGGCAACGGTTTCCTCGGAAGTCAGGTCACAAACCCGGATCGCACGGCGGGCGACTTTATCTTCGTAAGCCGGACCAATACCGCGGCGGGTGGTTCCAATAACTGGGCCAGTTTCGGAGCGGGCTTTTGCCGCATCTTCACGGATCGCGTCAAGTTCACCATGCAGCGGCAGAATAAGCGCACAACCTTCTGATATCAAAAGACTTTCCGCGTTAATCGTCACACCTTGATCGCTGAGTTTTTTCATCTCTGCCACAAGTGCCCACGGATCCACCACAACACCATTACCGATCACCGACAGCTTACCACCACGTACAATGCCGGACGGAAGCAGGCTCAGTTTATAAACAGCGCCATCAATAACCAGTGTATGTCCGGCGTTATGCCCCCCCTGGAAACGCACCACAACATCCGCGCGCTCACTTAGCCAGTCAACAATCTTCCCTTTTCCTTCATCGCCCCATTGGGAGCCAACAACCACTACATTAGACACTTATTTAAGCCTTTCGATCTTTCATCAGGTAATATTTTCAATCTTTCCATCCTGCCAAAGACAGTCACATTCCATTCTTTTTGCCTCAGTCGCGTCGTCCTTTACGTCCTCCAGGCCAAGAATAGTTCGGTAATTCTTCCCCTGAAGATCAGCGAGCACCGAACGATCTGTCCCATGAGGTACAAATATTTTGCTCTTCGCGTCTTCGGGACCGAGTGCACGCATTAAACTATCCAGATAAAGAGAGAAGCCGGTCGCCGGTTCGCCGGAACCGCGCTCTGCATTTACAAGATATCTGCCACCGCGACCAAGTTCACCGCGAACGCCACTCGCAAACAAGCTAAAGCTGATACCGGTTTGATACTCAAATCCGGTATATTCACCTGGATCTACAGTGACAACAAGATCCGGCGCAACTTCATCAAGTTTGCCGATGAGCTTTTCAAGTTGATCGCACATGGTGCGCGCCTCTGTGGGCAGTTTTAAGGAATTGATTATGTCCAGGCTTTTTGTCGCTGGGCCCGCTGCTTTAAGGAGCGCGCGGCTGATATCACCTACCTCGCCTTCGATGGTGGCCAGTTCACCAATATCTTTCGCATCCAGCGCATGACGAACCTGATCTGCTAGGTCCTTGGTAACGCCAAGGCCTTCTGTAATGGCCGGTACAAGTTGCGGCATGGCTAGGTCAACGCTTAAGTTGTTAACACCTGCGGCCTTAAGCGCATCATAGGCGAGCATTATAATTTCCACATAAGCTTCCGTGGAATTTGTGCCAATCAGTTCCACGCCGGCTTGCTTAAACTGGCGTTCAGGTCTTAGCTGGGTACCTTTAATACGCAGAACATCACCTGCGTAGCTTAATCTTAGCGGTCTTGGGGCGTTTCCAAGCCTTGTATGGGAAATTCGGGCCACCTGTCCCGTCATGTCGGTACGCAGTCCCATCATACGCTGTGACGCAGGATCAAGCAGGCGAAACATGTTACGTGAGTGGGCTTTTCCCGGCCCCAGAAGCAGGCTTTCCTCAAATTCCACCAGAGGCGGCAGGATAAGATCATAACCGTGTGCAGAAAAGCTGTTAAGAAGCGTTTCGACCACTTTGGTTTCCTGCAATGCATCACCCACAAGCGTGTCGTGCAATCCTTCTGGCAGGAGGGCTGTTTCGTTTGGTTCTAGCATTTGGCTATGTCGTAATTTTAGTTAGACTCAAGTTCCGCAGTGCTTATATCACTGATAGGACGAATTCCCAAAGTGAAAAGGCGAAAAAACACTAAAAAAGGGAGGGTTATTAAACCCTCCCCGTTTGTAGAATTCTTTGGATACAGTCATCTACAAATTAAAACGTTAAGGCCTTTACTCGGCGGACCTGATTTAAGGTGCCGATTTTGGCAATCACATCCTGTGATGCCGGTTGATCAACGGCAACCAGAGCAATCGCACGCCCGCCTTCATGGTGACGTCCAAGGCTGAAGGTCGCAATATTAAGGTTGCCCTCCCCAAGGATTGTTCCAAGAGAGCCTATAAATCCAGGTTGGTCATCATTTGTGGCAAAAATCATATGCTCGGTGAGTTCACCTTCAAGACGAATATCATCCACCTGAACGATGCGCGGCCTGCGATCTGCAAACAAAGTACCTTCCACTGTAAACTCATTTTGCTCTGTCACAACTTTTACTGCCACAAGTGTGTGATAATCGCCTTCGCCTTCGTGCTTGCTTTCAACCACATCAATGTCACGGTCTTTGGCAATGCTGAGCGCGTTCACCATATTCACATTGCCCATGAGAGGACTAAGTAGTCCTTCTACAACTATTGAGGTCAGCGGGCGGACGTTTAGGTCCGTAACATCACCTTGATATCCAATATGAATTTCTTTAATCGCGCTTTCTGTAAGCTGACCGATAAAACTTCCGAGCTGACGCACCAGAGAAATATAAGGGCTCAAACGCTTGCTTTCTTCAGCTGTCAAGCTTGGCATATTTAGTGCATTTGTCACCGCACCATCAAGCAGATAATCCGCCATTTGCTCAGCAACCTGCACAGCGACATTAACCTGTGCTTCAGATGTAGACGCACCAAGATGCGGTGTGGCAACTACTTTTTCGTGGCCAAACAGAATGTTTTCCTTGGCGGGCTCAACTTCAAACACGTCAAGCGCTGCGCCAGCCACTTTGCCGCTATCCAGTGCATCCTTTAGGGCCACCTCATCAATCAAACCACCACGGGCGCAGTTGATGATACGAACGCCGTCTTTCATTTTTGTAAATGCGTCTTTTCCAAGAATACCGCGTGTGCTGTCGGTCAGTGGCGTGTGCAGAGAAATAAATTCAGCACGGGCCAGCAAATCGTCAAGCTCAACTTTTTCAACGCCGATTTCCTCCGCACGCTCAGGTGAGAGGAACGGATCAAACGCAATCACTTTCATTTTTAGGCCAATGGCACGGCTCGCAGCGATGGCACCGATATTACCACAACCAATAATGCCAAGCACTTTTGAAGTAAGCTCAACACCCATAAATTTGGATTTTTCCCATTTGCCTTCGTGGGTCGAAGCGCTGGCCTGCGGGATTTGCCGGGCAACCGCAAACATCATGGCGATAGCATGTTCGGCGGTTGTGATGCTGTTACCAAACGGCGTATTCATCACCACCACACCATGGCTGGTGGCGGCTGGAATATCAACATTATCAACACCAATACCGGCGCGACCAACAACCTTCAGGTTTCTGGCAGCCGCTAGAATTTTCGGGCTCACTTTTGTTGC
>JANQJN010000122.1 GCA_028281625.1 Emcibacteraceae bacterium
ACCCAGGTTGCAACCATCCTCCATACCAGTCCGGTCACCGGCATGGATGTGGATGTAAAATCCATCGCGGCAGCAATTCGTGAAGTGGCCCCCGACTGCTTTATCATCGTGGATGGTATTCAGCACGCCGCCCACGGCGCCATGGATATTGATGCTTACGGCATTGATGGCTATGTGATTTCGCCTTATAAGGCTTTCTCCCGTCATGGATACGGCATGGCATGGGTATCAGATCGGCTCACCGCCCTTCCCCATAATCAGATCATTGGCGGTCCCGCTGAAAACTGGGAACTGGGAACCCGGGATACCGGGTCCTATGCCACATTTTCAGAAGTGGTGAATTATCTGAGCTGGCTTGGGGGTCATTTCAGCAATTCTGCGGACTTGCGTGAACGGCTTGTGGCCGCGGGTAAAGCGGTGCTCGCCCATGAAAAGGATCTCACCGATCTGATGATCTTCGGTGAAGCGGGTCTTACGGGACTTGCTGATATGGAAAAAATTACCGTCATCGGCGGCAACGATAATCCGGCGCGACGCGGCCTTGTTTCGCTGTGGGTCGACGGTATGGACAGTGTTGATGTGGTGGCTCAGCTTAGTGAGCGTGGCATACGCACCCATACCCGTAAAAATGATCATTATTCAGGGAACATCCTGATCCCGCTAAATAAACCCAACTGCGTGCGGGTATCGCTTTGTCACTATAACACAGCGGATGAAGTGAGAACTTTCCTTAAGGCAATGAATGAAATTGTTGGTTAACTAATATTTTCCGAAGGTGAAAAAGCCACGCATCCAATTGGTGTGCGATTTGGTTTTAAAATGCTTGGCGAAAAATTTGTATCCTTCAACGATACCGCGTTTTCCCGTTCGATAATAGGTATCGGTAATCAGTGTCATCATTTCCTGGTGACATAAGGCAAAGAAGTTACGCCGAAGTACTGAATGATCCTTAAGCGCATCGCTGTATTTATCGACATCGCGTAAAATCATCTCAGATTTTTCCGCGTCTGGAATATAAGGCATATTTTCTTCATCTATTGCTATCGGCTTTAGCGCATAATCAATTTTTCGATTACCTTTTTCGTCATCGCTAACCGTTACTGTCATATAGACCGTTTCGTCCACCTTACCGGGTCGATTTTCACCGTAAGCAACCCCATGAACGGGGATTACAAAATTTCCAAGCGAATATGCGATCAGAGTGTTACCAATATATTCGATACCTTGTAGTGCGTGAGGGTGGTGCTGGATAATCAGATCGGGTTTCAGTTTTGCCAACGAACGACAAAGTGAAACCCTCCACGGCGCAGGATAATTTGTGAATTCGATGTCAGCGTGCAATGCAACTATGACAAGTTCCGCATTTTTCTTCGCTTCCAAAACAGCCTTATTTATAAGCGATTTGGAAAGTGGTGCCAGACCGGCTTTGTCATTTTTAGCCTGATATAGCGTTGCGTCGCAAAAATTAACGATGCCGATCTTGAAGCCATTTTTTTCGAAATACACCGGTCTAATTGCATCTGCTAAATTTGCACCGGCGCCAACCGTTTTATGTCCTCGTTTTTCAAGATAGTCGATGGTATAAAGGATACCTTCTTCCCCGTAGTCGCCGATATGATTATTTGAAAGACAAAAAGCATCAAATCCTGCTTCAGCGATGTCTTTTGCTTGTTCGCTTGTCACCGCCATCCATCCTGCTTCCACATGATCTGGTGTAATAACAAATTCATGATTGGCAATAGCGACATCAACCTGTTGGTTCAGTGAGCGGCAAAAATCCAGTGTTCTCATCCTCTTGTCATCGGAATGGTTTTTGATCTGGTGAAGACAAAAATCACCAACAAAACCAAGTTTTATCTCTTTTTCTGAGGATGTAGACATTACGCTGTACCCCACCTTCCCCTTAATAACACACTTAGAATGGCTTTTTCTGGTCCATCTACCTTACCCGACACAATCCAAAGCAGGACAAGTGTGACGCCGTAAATGATAACCCCTACAAGTGTTTCGATGAGCAGCTCAATTAGCATCAAACCTTCAAGAAAGCTCATATCAACCGTCAAAAAAGCCTGAACACCTACGACCATCACGGCATTGGCGAGAGCGACACGCCACAAGTTGATCATCAATTTTGAAATAGAAAGAATATTCATTTTCCACATGATGGACTGCGCTATAATCATGCTGATAATTCCGGCGATAAGCACTCCCCAAACCAGCCCCATAAATCCAAACTGTGTTACACCAACGAATAGAATTGCCACAGTATAAAAAGCCTTCACCGTTGCTGTTTTCGTTAGGATATCTGGTCGGTTCGACGCTAGTGAAGCGGAAATAAATGTTGGAAATGAGGCGCGGCACAAACCATAAAACGCGAGCACCTGGATAACCGGAATAGCATCAACCCATGTGTCATCAAGAGCGACAAGAACGATGGGCTCAGCTAACAGACTAACGCCTGTCGCTGCCGGTACAACCACCGCCATAACAATGCTTAATGTATCAACGTACATTTTTGAGAATTCTTTGATATTGTCTGTCAGTTTCGAAAAACTCGGTGCACATGCTCTTGCAACTGGCATCGCGATCTCTGTAGAAGGAGTGCCAGAAATTTCGTAAGACATGTTGTATAGACCCACGTTCGCCGTGGTTGAATATACACTGAGCAAAAATCCGTCGATTTTAACAGCGATCGCGTCGATAATTTCGTTAAGGACCATCCATTTTGAAAAATTGAATAATGTATTAAATTCGCTTAAATCGAAACGCGGGCGCATTGGCGACATCCAGAAACTGGAAATAATTTGTGCGATCATGCTAGCGACAACACCAATAACAAGTGCCCAATATGTTTCCCAAATGAACGCAACGGTTATCGTAACGATGAAGCCACATATTTTCTGATAAAGGCTGTAGTAAAAATCCTTCGAAAAAGTCATATTCTTTCGAAAATCAACTACACCAATATTGTAAAACCCACGAATGAATGAAATACCGGCGTAGCAATAAATAATTGGCACAAGCCTTTCTTCATTCATTAGTTCCGCAGCAGGAATCGCAACTGCAGCCAAGATCGCGGCGATCAATGTTCCCCTCAATATGTGCAGTGTCCATGCAGTATTATAATGACTTTGCGTTGCTTTTTGGTTTGCGATCAATGCTGATTCAAGACCAAGGGCCGTTATTAATTCCAGAAAGCCGTATATGACCATAGCTTTACCAACTAGACCATAATCTTCCGGACCCAATATTTTGGCGAGGATCACCAGACTAATAACACCGAGAAAGCGGATAAACACCCTCGATCCCACCGTCCAAAGCGTAGCAAAAAATGTGAGCTTTCCTAAGCTGGGCGCATCAGGCATACGATAATTATTTCCTTTTTAATTCCATATATGTATTTGACTAGCCCGACATTAAGCCAGCTTTATTAAATTATCGTTAGGATTGAGGATTAAACGCTATTCAATTGGGCAGTGGCACGCCATGACATAATTGACATTTTTATCGTCACTTGAAAAAGGAACAATCAACGAAGAGTAAAACCGGATCAGGCCGTTATCCCTTTTCTGGGTTGTAAAATAAAAATTTGGGGATTTTGTTTCCACACATTTGATAAGCAGTTTTAGCACCGGCTTCATATCCGGCATGTCGTTTATATATTTGCCCTTGCTGCTATGAGAGGAGCCACATTTGGATCCGGCAAGCCGCACCTTAAACTTTGGCTGGTTCGGGGTTACATCCATGACCACGATATACGGCAATGACGAAGGAATTGCCATTGGATCAAAATCATCCCGTGACGGCATGCTTTTGCCATGCTTAAGGGACTGCCAATAATCATAAAAGGCAATTTGCGCAGAGGAAGACAGCTCACTTTTTGTGAACTCTGAATTTTGCTTGATTGCAACACTCATCTTAACTCTCTTGGTTTTGTTTCTTTTATGGTCTTATCCCGTGCCCACCCACAAAAGTTAACAATTGGTTAATAATACATAAAATTTTATCAATTTGCACGAAAAACATTATGAAACACTAATATAAATTGCATATTTCACTTTAATAAGAAGTGCGATAATATAGTTTTCTGCATTCTTATAATTTAAATTAAGTATTTAAAATCAATGACTAATAAGCCGCTCCCCAATGTGTTCGTCCACGGTTCGTTTGCAAATTCACAAAGCTGGAAGAAAATCAGGAAACTGCTGGGTGAACAGGTTATCTCGTATGCTGTTGACCTGCCCGGTCATGGTAAGTGCCCCAAGCCGGATGATTATGACGATCCCCATATCAGCACTGAATTCGCATCCATCAGGGCTCAACTTGACGGTAAACTCAAGTGGGAAGATGGGATTCACCTGATTGGTCACTCTTATGGTGGGGTGGTTGCCTTGGGGGCGGCGATGACCGGTGCCCTTCCTGTCAAGCGCCTTACCCTGTTTGAACCGGTGGACGTGTCAGTGCTTCCGATCTTTGGTGAAACTGACGCTGTTCAGCAAATTGAAAAATTTGTCGATGGTTACCTTACAGCCTACGGCAATGGCGCCGACAATGTCTTTTCGATGGTGATTGACTTCTGGGGTGGTAGCGGATCGTACGAACGACTGCCACCCCACATTGTTGAACAAATGATCCCCATGACACGAGACAATATCCGCCACTGGCATATGTGTAAGGAGAATGGCAAAGCGATAGAAGAATACCAAACGCTCAATATCCCAATCACCTTGGTTCATGGCAGCGAATCCAACGACGTGGCGCGCGCTATTTGTTCGTCGCTGCACCGCAATTTACCCAATAGCGCTCTTCATATTATCAACGGCGCGAGCCATTTTATGATCACCAGCCACGCAGAGGAAAGCGCTGAAATCCTCAAAAATCAACTCTGATGTAAAAAATATTCACCATTGTGTAAAAAATACTTTACATTACGTAAAAAATAGTTTACTTCTCATTTTAAATGAATAAGGAGCAAGTTATGGATTTATCAAACCGTGAAAAAGAAATCGTGATCGAGCTGATTGTTTCGATCGCAGTGGCTGCCTACTATTTCCAGGCGGCCTATATTGCTGGCGGATTTACTGATCTCGCCAATATGGCGCTAGGCAAAGTGGTGATCAACGCAATCCTGCTGAGCATCGCATCCACTATCATATTAAGCCTTGTCTTTAATAAAAAAGACAATGAAGCAAAAGACGAGCGGGATATCGCCATTGAGGCCAAAGCCAATTCTTATGCCTACTACGCCATGTGTGTGTTTATATCGATCATCATCGGGCAGATTATGATCAGCGCTGGTATCGGCTATTTCGAAAGCAAAAACCCCACCATAGAAGACTTTGGATATTTTGAGCAGCGCCATATTGAAATGAACCTGGCGCTGGTGATGCATTTGATGCTGATGGCAATGATAGCCGCCGGGGTGATTAAATCAGTTACACAAATTTATCATTACCGTTGGGTCAATTAAGCATGACCAATAAGAAAATAACCAATAATATTCGTGCCTTACGCTTTCATAATGGTGAAATGACCCAGGCAGCACTGGCGGAGCGCATTGGGGTCACCCGCCAGACAATCCTGGCCATTGAAGCAGCGAAATACGCCCCTTCCCTTGAACTGGCGTTTAAAATCGCCGATTGTTTTTCCGTTCCGCTTGAGGATGTTTTTAATTATGTAGACGAAGACTAAACAATCTTGGTCGTCAGGGTATCGATACCATCGATGCCCGCTTCCATGAGATCACCACGAACGACGGGACCAATACCGGACGGCGTTCCGGAATAAATTAAATCTCCTGGCTTAAGCACGTAAAGCTCAGATAGTTGCGAAACCACCTTGTTCACGCTGGCAATCAATTGATTGATGTTGCCGTCTTGTTTGACAACCCCATTTACACTGAGCCAGATACGTCCTTCCTTGGGATGACCAATGTCCGACGCGCGGTGAATGGCAGAAATGGGCGCCGACATGTCAAATCCTTTGGATGGATCCCACGGCATACCCTTATCCTTAAGAGCAAGCTGCATATCCCGACGTGTGAGGTCATTTCCAACCGCATAGCCAAAAATATGATCTTCCGCATCTTCTTCAGCAATATTCCATGCTTCTTTGCCGATGGCAACTACCAGTTCAATTTCATAATGGAAATTATTTGTATGCTGCGGATATGGCACATCCACACCATCCGCGACCACCGCATTTCCCGGCTTCATGAAATAAACCGGGTCAATCTTTGCCGGGTCTTCGCCAAATTCCAGCACATGATCCACATAGTTAAGCCCCACGCAATAAATACGGTTTACCGGGAATTTCTCATCGCTTCCGGCGATATCCACCATTGGGGTCGGCTGGGCGGGAAAGGCCAAATTTGTCATTTTTCTTATCCTTTTGCGTAAAGTTCTTCGGCGCGGGCTTCAAAGGAAGCCACCATACGGTGAACAGCCTCCGTAAACAACCCTCCGACCATCTTTTGGAAAATTTTATTTTTAAATTCAAAATCCACTTCGAAATGGAGCGTTGATCCGCCTTCGGGCAGATCTTCAAATTCCCACAGGTTATGAAGATACTGAAGCGGCCCTTTCACATAATCAATCTCGATCTTTCCGTCGGACAGCATCACATGACTGGTGAAGCGTTCGCGAAAGACTTTAAAACCGATGATCAGATCCGCATAAAAGTCTTCTTCTTTGATATTATAAAGCCGCGCGCCAATGCACCAGGGCAGGAAGTTTGGATATTCCTTAACATCCGCCACCAGATCAAACATCTGCTGCGCGGTGTAGGGGAATGTGCGATCCTCAATGAATTTTGGCATTAGAATTTAGCTTCAGAAATCATTAAGCGGGTTATGCTTCTTCATTTCGTCAATATCGATCGGTGCGTCCTGATGAACCTGTGCACCTTTTTTCTTGAGAAGCTCAAGCCTTGCCGCGCGCAGCACTTCAAAATCCTCACCAGCATGATGCGATGACCGCGTCAGCGGTGATGAT
>JANQJN010000136.1 GCA_028281625.1 Emcibacteraceae bacterium
TGACCAGGATATTTGCGAGCTTCTGCAGAAATAGCACGGGTGATTTCATCCTGTCCCACCTGGATGTCTTCTTTTGCACCAATTTCAGAAATCAAAAGGCCAAGACGTACACGGCGTAGTGCAATATCGTGATATTCTGCTTTGGTTTCTTCTGATGGCTCTTCCACATCATCCATTGTCGCCTCTGGATTTTCAGCAAGAAGCTGACGATGGGCATCCATTTTTAGCTGCTGGATGATTTGCTGATTTTCCATTTCAAGCATGTTTTCTGGAACGTCGAAATCAACAAGATCAGCGAGCGCGTCGAGCAAGGTACGTTTTGTATGAGTACGTGAAACTTCAGCGTGCTCATTTTCGATCTGACCTTTCACGGCGTCTTTAAGGCCGTCCAGATCCGCAAGACCAAGACGCTTTGCAAGATCGTCATCGATTTTAACGTCTGCAGGTTTTTGAACTTCCTGTACTGTTACTTTAAAGAGTGCTTCTTTACCCGCAAGATTTTCAGCGTGGTACGCTTCCGGGAATGTGACCTTGACATCCACTTTATCGCCAGCCTTCGCGCCCACAAGCTGCGGTTCGAAACCAGAGATAAATGTGTTTGAGCCAAGAACCAATTGATGGCCGTCTGCGGCACCGCCATCGAATTCTTCGCCGTCAACGGACCCGACATAATCGATGAGTACTGCGTCTCCATCTGCGGCTTTGTAGGATTTCGCGGCGGCTTTATAATCTTTTTGGCCCGCAGCAATGTTTTTGATCGCATCATCGATTTGCTTTTTGTCGACTTTTACGACAAGTTTTTCAAGCTCGATCCCTGAAAGATCTGGAATGTCGAAAACCGGAACCACTTCAAGTTCCATTGAATAGACAAGGTCTTCACCTTCATCGAAGGAAACAACTTCAATTCTTGGCTGAGTTGCAGGACGGTCGCCCTTTTCCTCAAGAACCTGGGCAGATGTTTCATTAACTGTTTCTTCTAAAATTTTACCAAGAAGATTTTTACCATGAAGTTTCTTAAGAAGTGAAATTGGTGCTTTTCCCTGACGGAAGCCAGGCATTTTAATTGTTTTTTGCACTTCTTTGATTTCTGCGTCTACTTTCGCGTCTAGGTCAGCAGCGCTGATCACTACTTCATATACACGTTTTAGACCCTTATTCTCTTTATCAGTAATCTTCATGGATCAACCGTTCTAATAATTAAAGGGACCTTGCAATTACTCACAAAGTCCGTGTTACTTATTCATTACCAGTGATTTTTTGGTGCGGGTGGAGGGACTTGAACCCCCACGTCCGAAGGACACTAGAACCTAAATCTAGCGCGTCTACCAATTTCGCCACACCCGCTTATGTTAACCAAAAACATCACATTTGCGTGTTGAGAGGCATTTATAGCCATTTAAAAAGAAAACGCCACTGAAAAATTCATATTTTTGTAAAAAAAATTATTATCCAGCTATCTTGCTGAAATTACGGCGATTTTAACCGCTTCAAAACCTCTGGAACAAGGCCGGGAAGGTCTTCAGATATTAATCCCAAGCCAAAAATATTGGCGCATTCACTGTGAATCCATTGAGCGGCACATGATGCTTCAAATATTTCCATATTTTGTGCCAGTAATCCGCTTACTATTCCTGCGAGTACATCCCCTGATCCGGCTGTCGCCAATGTTGCTGGTGCGTTATCACAAATGACAGTGCGCCCGTCAGGTGCAGCAATTACCGTATCCGCCCCTTTATATATAATGACAGCACCTGATAATGTGGCGGCATTTCGTGTTGCGGTTATCTTATCAAGCTTCTTAAGATAGGGAAAAATGCGGCCAAATTCACCGGCATGTGGTGTCAGCACACAGGGCCTTTTTACATTTGCCTTGATGGCCTCAAAAAGCTCCAGCGGTGCTTCTTCGAAAACTGTTAGTGCATCGGCATCAAGCACGGCGGCCGTACCGGATTCTAAAATCGCGAGAACATCCTGTTTCGTTTCCTCGCTCACACCAGCCGCCGGGCCAATGCACCAGCAATTTAACTTATCATTCTTTAAATCTTCGCTAAGCTGTTCTCTATGGCGGATCATGATGGAAGTAAGATGCGCTGCGTGTGTCTCAAGTGCATCTCCAGGACTGCTGACACTAACCAGCCCTGCCCCCACTCTGAGTGCGGCCATTGCTGCAAGTCGGCAAGCCCCCGTATGGGTCTGATCACCGCTTACCACAACAGCATGCCCTTTGGTATATTTGTGAATGTCACCCGTTGTAGCCGGCAACGACCCATTCCAATACCCAGGACTATTGACAAAAATATCGGCGCCCACCTCATCCACAACCCGATCAGAAATACCAATATCTGTAACAATTGTATCGCCGCAGTACTCTTTACCGGGAAAAAGAAGATGCGAAGGTTTTTTCCGGCAAAATGTAACGGTAAGGTCGGCTTTAACGGCTGCACCCAGGATTTCACCCGTATCCCCCTTTATGCCGCTGGGGATATCCACCGCAACCACTTTTGCGCTCGATCCGTTGGTGCTTTCAATGACCGTTTTTAGTTTTCCGGATATCTCCCGCGCCAGGCCCGTGCCAAAAATCGCGTCGACAATAAGATCAGCCTTACTCACGTTGCAGGATTCTATCGGAACGATTTCACCGTCCCATAGGGTCGCCATATGGTGAGCATCGCCCCTGAGCTTAGGTATGTCCCCAAGCAACCCAACTTCCACATCCCACCCTGCTTCCTTTAAGTGGCGCGCGATGACAAAACCATCACCACCATTATTTCCCGGCCCACATAAGATAAGAGCATTTCTTCCTTCAATGCGTTTAAGGATTTCCCGAACAACGGTGAGCCCCGCTTCTTCCATCAGGTCAGCGCCTGATCGCCCCCGTGCTTTTAGATCAGAAATCGCTAGCGCGTCTGCCTGTGCCATTTGCGACACCGTAAGTATTTCACAGTTGGAACGGTAGGCGCTCATCTTATTCCTGCCAAGGCGGCGGATCACTGACCATGATGGTAAAGCCATCGAAGGTATATTCCCGGTCACCATCCGTTAAGCGATACTCTGCACCCGGTTTTTGAATATCCAGAAAACCCTGATACATAGCATTCAGATATTCGCTGGAAACCCAAGGCTCATTATGGGCTGGCAACAACGTATCCACATCCTTGGTCATGTCCGCCAGGCGTGCGGCCGAGCTTACATATTGATCAAAATTCGCATCGCCCATATGGGCATAAAGGGATGCCGGGTAAAATGTATCACCCATAAAAAGAAGCCGTTCTTCGCGGTCCATGACCACCAAAGAATCCGGTGTATGACCAGGCACAAGGAACACTTCAAGGACCTTACCGCCTAGATCAATCTTTGTACCATCTTCAACAATGTCGGTGATGGTAAAAGGTTTAGAGTGATAATTAAGAACTGTGACACCACCGGGCATCGGTTTCCACACCCAGCCGGGGCCGACAAATTCCTTCACTTCTTGATTGCTTCGTCCCTGCGCATGATTAGCCGTATAGGCGGTTGCGGTACCGTAGATGCGTTCAAAATAATGATTGCCCCCAACATGATCGTAATGCGTATGCGAATTCAGTAGTGAAACCGGTAAATCCGTTAATGCCGCGACAAGCGCCCCCATATCACCCACACCGATTCCGCTATCAAAAAGCAAAGCACTTTCTTCCCCCAATATCAGATAGGAAATAACCTCTTCAAACTGGCCCATTTCATATAGGGCGATTATATTATCGGTGATCTTATAGACTTCGAACCAGTCCTGATCTTCAGGTAGGTCGATCCGTTCAAAATTATCCCAGTGTTCGCGGGGTAGATTATCCCACCAGTTATCCTTGCCTTCACCGCGGCCCTGAACTTGCGCATTTTCAGTGACAGCCACGCCTTCTTCCGTCGTCGCCTGTTCTTCGCTCGACTGTCCGCAGGAGGTAAGTGTCAGCGCTAAGAGAATAATCAGAATATTGTTTTTGATCATGAATCCATCCCGTCTTAATTTGCTATCAAATTAAAACAAAGCAGGGTCGTTGTATAGGGAGAAAAATGGGGCGAGTGACCGGATTTGAACCGGCGACATCCAGAATCACAATCTGGCGCTCTAACCTACTGAGCTACACCCGCCACATAAGGAAAGTGAAGCCCTTTTAAGGATAAGTGACGCAGGCGTCAAGTACGTTTATGACAATTTTTATTCTGACCAGTTTAAATTTGCAGAATGTTCATTTTTTTGACTATTGCCTAAATTTTAAGCACTGTTTGATTGATTATTAATCAGACATTTTCCTAAACAGTAATTCTTCAAGCCACAAAGCCTTTAAAACCGCCTTTTTCAAAAGTTGGCACGGAAACTGCTTATAGGGGAGCAAACAATAAAATAAGTTTCAAGGATATCTGATCAGATGAAAAAAATTGAAGCAATAATTAAACCGTTCAAGCTGGATGAGGTAAAGGAAGCGCTCCATGAGGTTGGGCTTTCCGGCATCACCGTGATTGAAGCAAAGGGGTTTGGCCGCCAAAAAGGTCATACCGAACTATACAGAGGTGCGGAATATGTTGTCGATTTTCTACCAAAAGTGAAAATCGAGATCATACTCGAAGACAAACTTGTTGAACGTGCCGTTGAGGCGATTCAGCAAGCCGCGAAAACGGGCCGTATTGGCGACGGAAAAATTTTCATAAGTAATATTGAAGAGGCAATTCGCATCCGAACTGGCGAAACCGGCGACGACGCAATTTAATTAAACCCATATTTTAACTTTAAATGTAACTAGGAAAGCAAATGTCAGACGTAAAAAAAGTATTAGACCTGATCAAGGAAGAAGAGATTGAATATGTAGATCTTCGTTATTCCGATCCAAACGGAAAAATGTACCACATCAGCATGTGTGCCGACGTGGTTGATGAAGATATGTTTGAAGAAGGCGTTATGTTCGACGGTTCTTCCATCCCGGGCTGGAAATCTATTAATGATTCAGACATGATCCTGCAGCTGGATGCTAGCACGGCAATCATCGATCCTTTTTATGACCAGCCAACGCTGTCTATTTTCTGTTCTGTAGTTGAACCCGCAACTGGCGAAGGATATGGCCGTGACCCACGTTCAACAGCTGAACGTGCAGAAGCTTATCTTAAATTTACAGGTATTGGCGATACAGCCTACTTTGGTCCTGAGCCAGAGTTCTTTATGTTCGACGATGTGAGATACAATGTAGACTACAACAGCGCCGGTTATTCCCTGAGCGACGAGCAAACACCAACAAATTCTGGGGCGCTCATCGAAGGTGGTAACAAAGCACACCGCTCAACACCAACTGGCAACTACTTCTCACTTGAGCCATTTGATCGCTGTCAGGATATCCGCAGTGAAATGGTAACACTGATGAAGGAATGCGGTCTGCCAATGGACAAGCATCATCAGGAAGTGGCCCCATCACAACACGAACTTGGCCTGACTTTTGGTACACTGCGTGAAACAGCCGAACGCGTTCAGCTTTATAAATATGTCACGCACCAAGTGGCACGTGCCTACGGCAAAACGGCTACATTTATGCCAAAGCCAATCGCAGCTGACAACGGCTCTGGAATGCATGTACATATGTCAATCTGGAAAGACGGCAAACCACTGTTCGCCGGTAACAGCTATGCGGACCTTTCAGAAACTTGCCTTTATTACATCGGCGGTATCATCAAGCACGCCAGAGCAATCAATGCGTTTACCAACCCCTCTACAAACAGCTACAAACGCCTTGTACCAGGTTTTGAAGCGCCAGTGCTTCTTGCTTACTCTGCCCGTAACCGTTCAGCGTCCTGCCGTATTCCACATGCTGCAAGTCCAAACGGCAAGCGTGTAGAAGTTCGCTTCCCTGATCCAACTGCAAACCCATATCTTGCTTTCGCAGCACTTATGATGGCTGGCCTTGACGGAATTGAAAATAAAATTCACCCGGGCGATGCGATGGATAAAGACCTTTATCACCTTCCACCAGAAGAGCTGAGCCAGGTTCCACGTGTTGCTGAATCACTTGCTGACGCACTAGACGCACTAGATAATGACCGTGAATTCCTGAAAAAAGGTGACGTTTTCACTGACGATCAAATAGACGGCTATATTGAACTTAAACGTGAAGAAATCCAAAGACTGGATATGACACCTCACCCAGTTGAATTTGAAATGTATTTCTCTGCTTAAGCACTAAAGGCAAATCCATCATTAAAGCCCGCGCATAACGTGCGGGCTTTATTATTTTACGTGTGAATCAATCTTTAACCATAAATCAAGACTTATTGTGCAATATTATGGTAATATAAAAGTAATAAATAATATAGAAATCTGATACTTGATGAATAATGAAGACCCAAAATACCTAGAGTATCAAGAGCTTGTGGCGGGAAAAAACATTAACCCTCAAACGCTGCTGGCAACCGACTATCTAAATCATTTCAATGAAATTCACATGCTGCTTGATATGATCGCAGATATGCCGGATTGCTTGGATGATATTCTCGAATGGAGAGCAATATCCTATCAGGAACACTTTAAATACAGTGTTTTTCAGGATAAGGACCTTGCCATTGAAGCCTATGACTATTCACCAGAGCGCTACAAAAAACCTTTCGAAGAATGCGTAGCCGAAATGGATGAATTGCTTCTCAGTACTATTGCTGATGCTGAAAGCGCAATAAAAGATGAAGATTTTGACACAGTGAGATCGCTTGTAGGTAGCTATTCACCAAAGATGGAAAAACTGATCGAACAATGCTCTGCAATCATTAACAGCAAAGAAACCACAACACAGCAAGATGTGATCGATGACTTCTTCCAGCTTGGTGACGAAAATGCAGATGGTAGCGCTATCGATCAAAGTTCCATTGACGACCTTTTTGACTGAGTCCTTAAAAAAACAGACATTTTGAGCTTTCATCGCAAGGGGAAGCCATTTTATCGCAAAGATAATGATTTTTTAATTGCTTGTATTATATAGAAAAATCAGCCGGTTAACTTGATAAATTAGTGATCACTGTTTTAATGTTAACACGTCAAACATATTTATGTTTACATATATAACATAATCCAGTACATATCGGCGCAAATAAATGGGCAGTTTATTATGAGTATTGTGGTGAAAGAGCATTGTTTTTTTTATATAATTCACTACATCCAGTTAAGAATATTACTCGTATATACACCAGTGGACTTTTTTAACACTAAGTAAGAAACAAAACGTTATGAACAAATCATATAGAACAGCGCTTCTTATCGTAGCCGGAATAGCACTGCTTTTGCTGTCGGGCGTATTTTTTCCATCTGAAGAAACGGAGACTGCTTCGGCTTCTACGGGGACAGCTGTACCGGAACAGTCCCTGATGACCGTAAAAGTAATGCAAGCGACATCAGAGCCATTTACGAAGGATATTGTTCTGCGCGGATACACCGAAGCACTTCGAACCGTCAGCCTTAAGAGCCAAGTCGCTGGCCGCATCATTGACCTTCCCGTTGAAAAAGGAATGCGGGTATCCAGAGGCGACGCAATTTGCCGCATCGACATCGAAGATCGTGAAGCCAATTACAATGAATCTGTTGCACTGGTGAAACAGCGCGAACTGGAATTTGCCGCGTCCGAAAAACTGTTCGCTCAGGGCCACCGCTCTGAAACTCAGCATTCTGGTGCAAAATCCGCACTTGAAGCCGCTATCGCGAGATCTCTTCGTATGAAGGTTGAGCTTGATAATACCGTAGTACGTGCCCCATTTAACGGTGTGATCAACGACCGTATGATTGAAATTGGCGACTATATGAAAGAGGGTGACGCCTGCGCGCTAATTATGGAAGAAGATCCTTTCCTTGTGGTCGCTGATATTTCAGAGAACGACATCGGGAAAATTGCTGTCGGTGACAAAGCCCATGCACTACTTCAAAATGGCCAACGTGTTGACGGTAGAATTCGCTATATTTCCTCCATCGCGGATCAATCCACCCGTACATTTCGTGTGGAGCTGGAAGTTTCCAACCCTGACCATAACATCCTGGACGGCGTAACTGCTGAACTGGTAATCCAGGCTGATCAGGTTCTTGCACAAAAAATGTCCCCTGCGACACTTGTGCTCAATGATGCTGGCCTTGTAGGCGTGCGTACAGTTGATGGCGATAATGTGGTTCATTTTGTAGAAGTTGAAATTATCGGCAATCATCCGACCGGGGTTTGGGTGTCAGGACTAGATAACAGTGATAAAATCATCATTGAAGGCCACGAGTTTGTTAAAGCCGGTGAATCTGTCAAAACCGTAACCGCCGTTAATTAAAGGATCAGACAATGAACGCCATCATAAGTGCAGCTATTGATCATTACCGTGTGGTTCTGCTTTGTTTGGGCCTGATATTCGTCGGTGGTACAATTGCCTACATAACTACGCCGAAAGAATCTTCGCCTGATATCACGATACCGACCATTTACGTAAGCCTCACCCACGATGGTATTTCACCGGAAGATTCTGCACGTCTGCTGGTTAAGCCACTTGAAACAACACTTAGAACCATCGAAGGCATAAAAATGCTGCGCGGAATTGGCCGCGAAGGTGGCGCAAGCGTTATTATTGAATTTAACGCCGGTATTGATCCGGACCTGGCGCTGCTTGATGTTCGTGAACAGGTTGATAAAGCGCGGTCCGAATTCCCCGCCGAAACCAAAGAACCGACCATCACTGAAATTAACCTTAGTGAGTTTCCAATCCTGAATGTGGTGCTGTACGGAAGCGCTCCTGAGCGAGTGATTTATCAAATCGCCAGACGACTTCGTGACGACCTTGAATCTGTTCCCAGTATCTTGAAGGCAGAAATTTCAGGTGCCCGCGAAGACCTGCTTGAAATTGTCATTGATCCATCAAAACTGGAAAGTTATCAACTATCCTACTCTGAACTTGCAAATGTGGTTGCGGTGAACAACCGCCTGATCGCTGCGGGGTCACTTGACAATGGTAACGGGCGCTTTTCAGTTAAAATTCCAGGTATTTTGGAAACAGCGGAAGATGTTTATAACATCCCGCTAAAAGTATCAGGTAACAGTATTGTCACGCTGCAAGATGTGGCAACAATTCGCAAAACCTTTAAAGACCCAGTGAGCTACGCGCGCTTCAATGATAGACCAGCCGTATCAATCGGAGTCAGTAAGCGAACCGGCGAAAATATTATTGAAACGGATGCCATCACAAAAGCGATTGTTAGAGCATCTGCTGAACAGTGGCCCGAGGGCGTTCAATATGACTTTGTCGGTGAAGCCTCAGAAGAAGTCGAGCAATCTGTATCGAGCCTTCAGAACAGTATTATTTCAGCGATCCTACTTGTATCCATAGCCATGATTGTGGCACTTGGTGAAAGAACCGCGTTTCTTGTGGCGGTATCGATCCCTGGTTCGTTCCTGCTTTCCATCTTCCTGATGAATTTCATGGGTATGAGTATCAACCAGGTGGTGATGTTTGGCCTTATCCTTTCCGTTGGTCTACTTGTTGATGGTGCCATTGTAGTAACCGAATATGCCGACCGGAAAATGCAGGAAGGTTATGTAAACCGTGAAGCTTACAAGCTCGCAGCACAGCGCATGGCGTGGCCAATTCTTGCATCCACCGCAACGACACTTGCAGCGTTTCTGCCCCTTCTATTCTGGCCTGGTATTCCGGGTGAATTTATGGGCTATCTGCCGCTGACGTTGATTTTCACCTTGTCTTCTTCATTCTTGATGGCGCTGATCTTTATGCCGACCCTTGGTGCCATGATTGGTAGAAAAGCGGCCGACGCCAGCGGCAATGTATCTCACATGGCAGCGGGCAACTTTGATCCACAGGTTCTCGAAGGCATCACTGGTAAATATGTACGCCTTGTTGACCGTTTGATCCGGCACCCGTTCAGATTTATCGCCGGTATTTTTGTGGTTATTTTCATGATCCTGTTTGCGTTTGCCACTTCAGGTACGCCAGTGCAGTTTTTCCCGGAAATGGATCCTGAAAATATTCAGATTAATGTCCACGCCCGTGGCAACTTATCCCTTGACGAAAAAGATTTTCTGGTTCAGCAGGTCACAGACCGCATCAAAGATAATCCAAACATCGAAAACTTCCAGTCGACAACCACCGCACGCAGCGATAGTTCAAGTGACAAAGCGGAAGATACCATTGGGACCTTGTTCATTAATTTCATCGACTGGGATCAGCGTACATCGAATGTTGACGGAATTATCGCGGATTTCCGTGCGGCAACAGCCGATATTCCCGGCATTATCGTTGAAGTTGTAAAACCAGCGCAGGGTCCTGTGCAAGGTAAAGACATCCAGATGGAATTCAAAGGCGAGAGCACCGATCAGTTGATTCCGGTAATTACCGCCGTATATGATTATATGGAAAATGAAGTCGAAGGATTAACCGACCTTGAAAATACCCTTCCCCTTCCCGGCATTCAGTGGGAACTAGAAGTTGACCGTGCACTGGCCGGTTTCTTCGGTACTGATATTGCCAACGTGGGAAGCGTTATTCAACTCGTGACCAACGGCATCAAGGTTAGTGAATACCGTCCAGATGATGCGGACGATGAAGTAGATATTCGAGTTCGGTTCCCAGAAGAATACCGTAACATTACACAGCTTGATGAAGTACGGGTTCAAACCAAGGACGGGCTAGTTCCAATTGGCAATTTCGTAAAGCGTGTAGCTAAGCAACAAATCAGCACAGTTGAACGTATTGATACAAAAACAGCGTATAAAATCCGCACGAACGTGGTTGATATTACGCAGCGGACCAATATTTCAAACGCAATCGGCGACTGGATTGCAACACAGAATTTTGACCCTCGTGTTGAAATTAAATTTGCCGGTACCGATGAAGAACAACAGGAATCGCAGGCATTCTTATCAAAAGCATTTGCCATGGCGCTCTTCCTAATGGCGCTAATTCTGGTGACCCAGTTTAACAGCTTCTATCATTCTGGACTGATATTGCTGGCGGTACTTTTATCAACAGCAGGCGTGCTCCTTGGTATTATGATCACCGGACGGACGTTCCAGACCATTATGACCGGGGTTGGGATTATCTCCCTCGCCGGGATTGTGGTGAACAATAATATCGTTCTGATTGATACCTATGCGCGGCTAAAGGAAACAGGCATTGACGCCTACGAAGCGATCACACAAACAGTTGCACAAAGATTGCGTCCGGTAATGCTCACGACAATCACAACGGTTGTTGGTCTGCTTCCTATGGTGTTTATGGTCAATATCGATTTTGCCAACCGTAGCGTTGATATTGGTGACCCATCCGGCGCCTTCTGGGTTGATCTTGCGATTGCCGTATCGTTTGGACTTATGTTCGCGACAGTGCTTACCCTGCTGCTTACACCATGTATGCTGGCAGCGCGGGTTAAGCTTTCAAAGAAATACCGCGAGTCAAACCTTAAGCCGCTGGCAGGTGGACCTGACCCTCAAATTGCTGAGTAGAAATTAATCGTTATTAATCGTTAGTACGAAGCGCAATGATTGCTAATACCGGAATGGAAATAAGATATATCATTCCGACAACGGACATGGTCAGCCATAGGTTGGTGATAAGAAGCGATGCGAGCACCGCGATACCCAACAAAACGAAAATCACATGTTCCTTGTGAATCTTAAGACTTTTCAGTGAAAAGGTTGGGATACGGCTTACGGTCAGTATGCAAAGCACTACCATATAAACGCAGTAAAGTTGCGGATCACTTAAAAATTCATAATTAAATTCAAAGGAAAGTATCATCGGCCAAAGCGCAAGCGCGGCCGATGCAGGCGCCGGGATTCCGGTATAATAACCGGCCTTTACTTCTGCACCAAGTTCGTCATCCTTCATAACCGTGTTAAAGCGTGCAAGGCGAAGGGCCATGCAGATCACAAACACCAACGAAAGCAACCACCCAACACCGCGGATATCACTTAGCACCCACATGTAAGTAATGAGCGCTGGGGCAACACCAAAACTGATTACGTCTGAAAGACTATCCAATTCTGCGCCAAAACGGCTTGTCCCTTTTAGGAGGCGCGCCACACTACCATCCAGGCCATCAAACACACCAGCAACAAGGATCGATGTTACAGCAGCTTCCCACTGGCCAAGATAGGCAAATCTAACGCCGAACATGCCTGCACAAAGCGCAAGTACCGTGATGGCATTTGGCGCCAAACTTCTGACAGGAATATGAAAGCGTGCTTTTTTGGCCATAGGGTTACCTGACTTCACCTTCGCGTTGTTTTTCGCGGCCTTTTTCATTGGCGATAACCGTTTCACCAGCAAGCGTACGCTGGCCAACAGCAACGAGCGAATTCACCCCTTTTGGTAAGTAAACATCAACTCGACTACCGAATTGAATAAGGCCAAACCGTTCACCGGCCTTCATTTCATCACCGTCAGAAAGCCAGCATTTAATACGCTGGGCGACAAGTCCAGCAATTTGCACAAATGCGATGTTATTACCCGAAGTTGTTTCCATGAGTATCGCGTGCCGCTCATTGTCTTCAGCTGCTTTTTCAAGGGAAGCGTTTAAGAATTTACCCGTCGTATAGGCCTGGCGGATAACTTTGCCGTCTGCCGGGATTCTGTTGATATGCACGTCAAATACATTCATGAAAATGCTAACCCTTGTGCATTCTTCGGATCCTATATCCAACTCCGCCGGTGGAACCGAAGGTTTCACCGATTGCACGAGACCATCTGCCGGTGCAATGATAAGACCTTCTTTTTGAGGAGTCACACGGTCTGGATCACGGAAAAAATATGCGCACCACGCTGTTAAAATAGCGCCAACCCAAAAAATCAGGGTCCATTCCGTCATTATATATAAAAGCAGCGTTACACCGCCAAAAACAGCTACATAAAATCTGCCGTCTTTGTGGATCGGAACAAATACGGAAAAAATCGTTTCCATTTTTAATGTCCTTAGAATTTAATTTCGTTGTCTTTAGCTAATCGATAATCGTTATGCTTCTATTATGCAAGCATTCTCATCATTTTTTTCAAGCTCAATTAGTCTTCGTTGAGCTTCATCAAGTTGTTGTTGTTTCTGCCACATTTGGTAATAGAGACCCTGTTTTTCAAGTAGCTCGGTGTGATTTCCACGTTCTGCAATTTCGCCATTATCAAGCACTAGAATCTCATTAACATTGATAATTGTCGATAGCCTGTGAGCAATAACGATTGCGGTGCGCTGCTCTGATATTTTCTCCAGCGATTCCTGAATATCACGCTCTGTCTGACTGTCCAACGCCGAAGTGGCTTCATCCAGAAGCAGGATTGCCGGGTTTTTTAAGATAGTGCGGGCAATTGCCACCCGCTGTTTTTCACCACCGGAAAGTTTAAGGCCGCGTTCCCCAACCTCAGTATCGTAACCGTCCGGAAGTCTCAGGATAAAGTCATGAATTTTGGCAAGCTTCGCCGCTTCGAAGACCTCCTCATCAGTGGCGTCGTGACGGCCATAAGAAATATTATATTTGATGGTGTCATTAAAAAGTACCGTATCCTGCGGCACCACACCAATTTCCTGACGCAAAGTTTTTTGCCGAATATCGCGAATGTCCTGACCGTCGATTTTTACAGAGCCACTTGAAATATCATAAAAACGAAAGAGTATGCGTGAAATCGTCGATTTACCGGCACCGCTGGAACCCACCACCGCCGTGGTTGTTCCCCCCTTAACAGTAAAGGATACATTATTCAATATCTGCCGATCTTCATTATACTGAAAACACACGTCATTAAATTCGATTTCACCATCGGTGATTTTTAAATCTTCCGCATCATCCTTATCTTTAATTTCCGGATTTTTCGCGATCAGCATGAACATTTTTTCCATGTCCACCAGCGCCTGTTTGATTTCACGGTAAACAAAACCAAGAAAATTAAGCGGGATATATATTTGGATGAGCAGCGAATTTATCAGCACAAACTCGCCGATGGTAAATCGGCCTTCAGCAACACCATTTGCCCCCATGAGCAGCACAGCAACCAATCCCCCGGAAATGATAAAGCCCTGCCCTACATTAAGGAGCGTGAGCGATATCTGACTACGCTCGGCGGCTTTGGCGTAGTTTCTCATGGATTTGTCGTATCTAGCAGCTTCATGGTGCTCGCTGGTAAAATATTTCACCGTTTCAAAATTGATCAGACTGTCTATGGCCCGGCCATTTGCTTTGGTATCCTGCTTGTTCATTTCACGGCGATATTTCAGGCGCCACTCCGTGACCGCGATTGTGAAATATATGTAGCTGCTTAAGCAAACAAACGTGATAAATGCGTAAAGGAAGCCAAATTTTACCCAAAAAATAGTCGATATCATACCGATTTCAATTATTGTGGGAATGATGTTAAAAAGCATAAAGCGAAGCAGGAAATCAATACCGCGTGTTGCGCGCTCGATCACGCGGCTTAGTCCCCCGGTGCGACGCTCAAGATGGAACCTCAAAGATAGTAAATGCAAGTGTCTGAAAGTATTCAGCGCGATATTACGTAGCGCATTTTGCCCGACGCGGACAAAAATTGCATCGCGAATTTCGCCAAATGCCTGGGTAAGGACGCGGGCGGTACCGTAACCAAAAATAAGCCCAACCGGCACCGCAACGGCAATCATGGTGCCTGTGGTTTCAGTTTCGCCAGTAAGTGCATCCACCGCGCCGGCGAAAAGGAAGGGTACATAAACGCCGATCACTTTCGCCATAACCAGAAACGCCATAGCGAGTACGACACGAATTTTTAAATCAGTCCGTCCTGCGGGCCAAAGATATACCCAAAGTTCCTTTACGGTGGCCAGGTGATTTTCAGCGCTTTCATTATCTTCGAGTTCGTTTTCTTTTTCCTGCGCCTGATCACTGGACATGGTGATTACCTTTTTTAATTATGTATTTTATTTAAATATATTGCGCTTAAACCAAGATTCAATGGCATTAGTTTACTCAATGTTAACAACAATTCCATAATATCAGCAATTATTGGAGGTACGGGTTCTTGTTTCGTGCGATCGAAATTGCATCCAAATCATAGTAACTTAACGGGTGAATATAAACAAAATGAATCTATTCAATGAACATCAGGCATTGATTGCCCAAGAGCAGATTGATTATGAAAGCCTGCTTCCGCTTCATTATACATTTGAATTTCAAGGTATCCCGTTTAGCTGTGATGTAGATAAAGATGAAGCTGCACACACCCTTACATTAAGACTTACTGCGGATCTGGGATTCCTGCCTTATAGTTCCGAAAATATTGTCAAACGCAACCAGCTCCTCAAAGGATTGGGGCCACTCATCGCCCGCGGACAAGTGTTAATCGACCATCATTGTAGCATTAACATGCAACTAACAACTCTGATCTACGAAGAACTTAATGCCAAAGTTCTAATTGAAGCGATTACCTATACACTGCTTGATCACCGAGAAGCACTTGATCAGATTTGCCGAAATCTGAATAATGATGCTGAAGAAGTTCTTCAACAACAAAGCGCCTAATCGGCCACTTTTTACTGCATATTATCAAGCGGAAGATTTAATTGCTGGCCTGGGAAAATTAGGTCAGGATCCATTATGGTATCCATATTTGCGCCAAAAATGACGGTATAATGATAGCCGGAACCATATAACTTCCTTGCAATATGCCAAAGGCTGTTGCCGGGTTTTACGATCACGTCGCCTGTTGCACGGTCCTGATCGATTTCCAGGTAGGGGTTAAAGGGCTGCGAAATGCGAACTTCCACATTACCATCAAGCAGTATTTGATCCAGACGGATTACATGCTCTTCAGGGGTTAGCTCTTGACCAAGCGCATAGCTCCAGGTTCCTTCTTCGCTGGCCGTAACATCAGCCATAAAATTATTATCAAGGTAAATTCTGATGGTTGCACCAGGTTCCGCATTACCGCTGAATACCGGGTCGCCATTGTCAGTATAGTCCAGCGCACTTAAGGACAGTCCCCGTGTCGCAGAGGTTAGGTTTACCCCTTCTGGTCGTTGTAGTACACGACTGGACCCTACCCCCGTTCTTGGACTTAAAATGGCAACCACACCGTCTGTATCATCATTGTTAAAGTCGGAATCGTTACGGTCGGGAACCGCAACGATCACAATATCATTTGAAGCAATCTCAATATTGGATTGGGTTTTGGATACAATGCTAAGTTCCGTCGGCCCAACCGGAAGAGGTTCATCAAACAAAAGTACCCATTCGCCGTTTCTGTCGGCAATTGCTGAACCAATTTGGGTGTCGCGAGCAAAAATAGCCACATCACTGTTTGGTTCTGCGCGGCCAGCGATCACACCAGTTCCATTTCGGCTGATACGAACCACATCAAATGTTGGAATTATCACCGGGGCAGCTTCTGGAAGAGTATTTTCAAGCGCTGCACTATCCGTTTCAACCGCAGTGGTATCATTAGAAAAATCATCTTCAGCACCATCATCGGCGAGAAAAATCACCCAAATGACAGCGCCAATGGCAACAATAGCCAGCAAAGACAAACTAAACTTTAGGCCATTACTCTGCCTTTTATTTTGATGATTTAAATAATCGCTCAATTTCTTCTATCCAACTTCATAAAAGTGAAGCATAAAACCAGTATTGATACCACTTATATAGTCTTTGACCATATAATTACCAGTATGTTTTTCACCAATAAAATTATTCCGTTAAAAATAACCCTCACATCTTTGGTTTTAAAAATAAAATTTGTCAAATATGTGGCTAAAATATAAGATCGTCAAATGACCAAAATTAATTCACTTTGCGTTTATTGTGGATCGCGTATCAGCAACAACAAAAACTTTCAATCCCTCGCTGAAAAAATCGGTAAAATTATCGCAGAACACCAGATCAAACTGGTATATGGTGGCGGCAATGTAGGCCTTATGGGCATTCTAGCTACAAGCGTTATCGACAGCGGCGGGATCGTTCATGGAATTATCCCCGGTCACCTGGACCGCATTGAAGTCTCCCATGATAAAATCACCGAACTTACCATAGTAGACAATATGCATCAGCGAAAAAGAATGATGTTTGATCATTCTGATGCATTTTTAATTCTACCCGGCAGCATTGGTACACTTGATGAAACAATTGAAGTCATAACGTGGCGGCAACTTCAACTCCATGACAAACCAATTGTGCTGTTAAACTATGAGAATTACTGGGATCCGTTTTTAGATTTGCTGAAGAATATTGTCGATTTTGAATTTACTTCAACGGCCACTTTTGACTTGTTTCATGTGGTAAACAAACCAGAAGATGTGCTTCCCCTGCTAAAAAGCTTACCAGAGCCAACAATTGACCCGAAAAACACGCTTTTTTAGCTTTTTTTTCGCAATCAGCCCTTCCATGTTGAGGGTTCAGGTGTTAGGTTGCGCCCATCACACAGAAAATAAATATTTAAAGGAAGAACATGGCTAAGATTAAGGTAGATAATCCAGTCGTTGAACTTGACGGCGACGAAATGACACGCATCATATGGGCATGGATTAAAGAACGTTTGATCCACCCATATCTTGACGTTGACCTTCATTACTATGACCTGGGTATTGAAAAACGTGACGAAACTGATGATCAAATCACAATCGATGCGGCCCATGCAATTCGCGAACACGGTGTAGGCGTAAAATGTGCGACCATTACACCGGACGAGGAGCGCGTTGAAGAATTTGGTCTAAAGAAAATGTGGCGTTCGCCCAACGGCACCATCCGTAACATTCTGGGTGGCACAGTTTTCCGTAGTCCTATTATCTGCTCAAACGTTCCGCGCCTTGTGCCTGGCTGGACTGATCCGATTGTTATTGGCCGTCACGCTTTTGGTGACCAATACCGTGCAACTGACTTTAAGGTTCCTGGTGCCGGTAAGCTGACCATCAAATTCGAGCCAGAAAATGGCGGCGATGTGATCGAACATGAAGTGTTTCAGTTTGAAAGCAGCGGTGTGGCCATGGCGATGTACAACCTTGATGACAGCATCCGCGATTTTGCCCGTGCAAGCATGAACTACGGCCTTAATGTTGGGTGGCCGGTTTATCTTTCAACCAAAAACACAATTATGAAAGCATACGACGGTCGCTTCAAAGATCTGTTCGAAGAAGTTTATGAAAGTGAGTTTGCAGACAAGTTTAAAGCGGCGGGCCTTCACTATGAACATCGTCTGATCGATGACATGGTAGCTTGCGCTCTTAAATGGAATGGCAAATTTGTTTGGGCCTGTAAAAACTATGACGGTGATGTGCAGTCGGATACCGTTGCTCAAGGGTTTGGCTCCCTTGGTCTTATGGCGTCTCGCCTGATGACCCCGGATGGATCCGTTGTCGAATCAGAGGCAGCACACGGTACCGTGACCCGCCACTACCGCCTGCATCAGCAAGGTGAAGAAACATCAACAAACCCAATCGCATCCATTTACGCGTGGACTGGTGGCCTTCGTCACCGTGCCAAGCTTGATAACAATGATAAGCTTGCAAACTTCGCTGATGCGCTTGAAGC
>JANQJN010000175.1 GCA_028281625.1 Emcibacteraceae bacterium
TGTTTTGGAACTAGAGGTACCGCACCCGGAACCGCACCCAGAGCCGCTCGAGCCACCCGAGCCACCCCTACCACCGCAACCTGAGCAGTAAACTATGAAAAAATTCTTGCTGATAATTGCCGCGGTGATAGCTGCGAATGCTGGAGCTCACGCTCAGGACAGGTTTAAGATTTCGCTTTCTGATGTACATGATGAATTTGCAACTGTTGAAGCGGAAATCACTGTGGAAAATGGCCGACTTTTTACTGGTGGTGGTGGCTCTTATGACTGGCAGCGTGGCTGGGCGGATTTTATCCAGGGTTTTGAGGCTAATACATTGGGCGGTGCAACCTTAAATGTCTCTCAGCGCGGTGAAAGTTTTGAAAGCTACTGGTATTTGGAAAGTGGGGGGGATGCCTATAACGGCGTGGCAAAAGTGAATTACCAGATTGATCTTGTTTACGCCCATACAGACTGGGACTTTGGTAATGAACAGGCTGGAAAAGTTTATAAAGAGGCCATTTATACGGTTACTAAACCGTTTTTTTTATCAACCGGTTCAGATCGGGAAACAGAAATAACATTTGAAATACCAAGAGAGTGGAAAATAGCTGCTCCCTGGACACGGATTGGTGACAATCGATTTGTTGCTGATAATTGGGAAGAACTTGACAATAACGCGATTACGCTCGGGATTTTTCAAAGTGTGTCCGGTACCGCCCAGGGATTTGATCTTGAGATCATATTGATGGGCGATTTCTCCTCTGCGACATCCCTAGTCACAGAAACACTTGATCAGGTGCTTCCGGTATATCTTGATATTTTTCCAACCACCAAGCCCGAAAAATATATGATGTTCTATTTAAGGGGACAGTCGGAAGATGCTGAAGCCTTTCGAAATGGCGCAGCCTTTACAACCAGTCTTGCGCTTTCTGCGGACAATCGAATTTTCTGGGCAGATTTTCTGGCGCATGAACTTTTTCATTTCTGGAACGGTACACGTATTCGCGCCAAAAACCGTGCTGACGGCAACTGGTTTTCTGAAGGAATTACCGATTATTACGCAAATCTTGTGCTTGTAAACCGTGGTGTCCTTAGTGAAGATTGGTTCATACGCCGCATGGAAAATATATTTGGAAATTATCTTTATTTCCAATTTGCCGGTGCGTTCGAAGGATTAAGCGTGCTTGAAGCAGGTAAGGAAAAGGGGCGAAACCGATTTGGGGTTTATGATGCAGGTTGGGTGCTCGCATTTGCACTTGATGATAAGATTCTAACGGAAACAGGTGGCGCCAAGTCATTGGATGATGTGATGCAAGTCATATTTGAAAGATTTGGCGAGACTGGTAGGAATTATGAACTTGAAGAACTTCTTAGCACAATATCCCAAGCCAGTGGTGTTAACCTTGATCCTTTTTTTGATCAGTATCTAAAAAAGCGAGAAGCTCTTCCACTGGTGGAAATCATGAACAGCTTTGGTATGGAAAGTTATTCAAACAATTATGCCAATGAATACTATATGACCAAAGATGCAAATGCCTCTCCTGAAAAGCAGGACAAATGGTGCTTTCTGATTAGCGAAAGGTTTTCAAAATAATCGGACGTGTTCTGGCTGTCCCAAAAAAGTTAGTAATTGGATGTCTGCTATCGGCCAAAAGCGATCATTTTTGACCCGACAAGTAAACGAATACTGGGTGAATCTACTGTAACAATTTAGTTACTCGAAAATTTTCTAATCTCTTGCTCTAATGAATAGCAAAGGTCGGCTAAACCTGTGCCTAAGAAACTTAAAAACACTCCTCTGCTGTTTTCAATTAAAGAAGTTGGATTTTCATACAATCCATCAAATATAAATGACAGGGCGCATACGGTCGTGCCTGCGATAATGGGGGGTATTACATATGAAAGCAATAAAGATATGTTCTTCCTGCGAAATATATAACTGGTTACAAAACCAATTATAACAAGTGTACTAATCATAATTAACATCAATAAGTTCCTGTAAATAATAAAATAAAAAATTAGGTTAGTGTTTTAAGTTATGGGTGCACCCAGTACTTAGGTCAGTTTGCCTCACGTAATTACTGTTCCTGCCGCAAGTGGACTATCAATTCAGTCGCCATTATCAACAGTTCAGCGATCATGCATCCTGTAAGGCAAAGGAATATCACGCGCGAGTTTTCAAAAATTGAAACTGGGTTTGCGATTAAAAAGAAATAATCCTGGGAGAGATATAAAACTACGACGTCAACTACTGCACTTGTCATTATAAACGAGAACCAGAAATTCAACCCTAACATCCTCACCACAAAACTTACGCTTGTCGCTAGTGCAGTTGAAACTATCATCAATAAGTACAATTGCGTTTCTCCAACTGGAAAACGATGCTTATCTCTAAAACTTTATTGCGATTAGACTGCGTGCAAAATTTCGTTTATCGCAAGCGTCTACCTCACTTATCTAGCCAATCGTTTTCAATTAAAACTACATGGTGCAATGTAATTTATCTTTTAAATGCTGTCTAACGAATATAATTGATAATTACATTCGATTTTATCGAATTTAAAATATTGAATAACGTATGTAAGGTCGCATTAGGCGATATTCCTGATACCTTGAATTAATGGTTTAATGATCGGGCGTAGCTCCTGTTTGTTGTAAGCTACATATGCTGGTTGATTAATTATGGGAGCTTCCAAGACTGTCTGTAATTGGCCGCTTTCAATATAACCAGAAACCATTGTTCTTGGAAAATATCCACAACCTCCATTTTCCATCATGTACTTCAAGCCATATAGTCCAATATTGACGTGTAGTTGCGGAAACGGTTTGGTTGGGAAAAAGTGACTTTTACGTTCTTCGAACTCTTTTCCCCAATCGGCTTCAACATAATATTTCTCCATAAGCTCATCCAAGGTTTTATTGCTATCTAGCAATTCAGGAGTAACCACAAAAAGAAATTTCTCCAGATAGAGTTCTTCAACTGAAATGCCTGGAATGCTTGGGGCAGAGAGAAGAATAGCAATATCAATTACACTGTCTTCCAGTTTTCTGATGAGTTCGGCAGCGATACCAATTTCAACGCGATAGGAGACATCCGGAAACTCTGCATTCGCCCATTTTAGCCACTTTGTTACAATTGGCTCCCAAAGAACCGGTCTGGCTCCTATGCTTACATATTCCTTATAAATACTTTCGCTTGATACTCTGTTTTTTGCCTTTTCCCAAAGTTGTACAAAACTTAATGCATATTCCTGAAATAATTTACCTGCAGCTGTTGGTCTGGCTCCAGCCTTGTTTCTTATGAAGAGTTGCTTTCCTAATTGGTCTTCCAAAGACTTAATCCGAGCGCTAACAGTGGATTGTGTTACAAATAGCTTTTCTGATGCAGTTCTAAAGTTCCCTTCTTCAACAATGGTTAGAAACGTTTTTGCAAGTGTAATATCCATAATCAAGTTGCCCTCTTTCAAACCGACGCGGACAAATAATATCAAAATAAATGAATATATCTATAAATATTATTCGCTTTTTCAATTTTAATTTTGTGACATAATACGAATACTAATATTCCAAAGGAACAGTATGATGCGCTTTGCAAAGGAAAGTAACCCAATTGACGCAAAAGACAGCTTGGCCCGTGAATTGTTTGAAAGCAGTCAAGAGGCACTGCTCGAATTAAAACTGCGGAAGGTGCGTGGCGATCTAAAAGAGTTTATGTCACAAGTTGCTGAAAACGCTTTTTCAGAGCATCCAAGTACGCCAACACTATGCAAGGCTGTGAAGGATATTTTGTTCCAGGATGTGCTCTCTATTCTAAGGAGAACAAAAGACTATAGAAATCGATTGAGGCAATTTTACAGCACTGTTTACAACGAAGAGCAATTGAACGAATTAAGCAGGCTAAGAAAATTGCAGGATATCGATCTTGAGTTGTTTGATATTTTGAAAAAACTGGAACAATGCGGGCAGTAACCGAAGTCCATGTTGAGGTCCATACAGTAAACTAATGTGCCGGACACAAAAGTATATAATCGGACTATTAATCCTATCAGGAATTGTGAAATGATTAACTTGGAAGAAGAGGGCGACACAAGGACGGCAAATCAGCTAGAAAATGATCTGCAAGAGTATAAGAAGATCATTGTGATTGACGCTAAAATGTTGGCGCTAAAAAACGACGTGGAAAATTTTCTCACCACCTCACCCGGATTCAATAATCGACACAATGGGCAAAATCAAAAAAAGACCATTCTTACAAAGAGGCAAATTGTTCAAAAATTACTTGAAATGTTGACTGAGATTAAGTGTTTAGAGATTGAGATAAATGAACAATATTGCGGCAAAAGTCAAAAAGATATGATTGAAAGGCAGTTTAAGGAAGAGAGACTGAAAAGTCATGAGAAAGCGATTTGTGATTACCTTATTGAATTAGATTTTTTGAATTAGCCTACCGAATCGTATGCGCGCCTAATGATCAAAATAAGGTTCGGCTTCAGAAACAAAGTGATAAAATAATATGTCCCTTCAAGTGATAAACATGAACTATTGTAATCTGATGTGACGACTATTTAATTTACGTCCACTTTGGGTCGGAAGCAGTCATTCAGGATATTTCTAATTGTATTTGTGGACTTCAATTAATTTTATCAATCCCACTGGACGTAGGCATAAAAAACCGTATAAAACAGTGCTAAGGAATATTATTGCTGGAGGCGAAATATGAGCGGCGAACTGGTTACGGTTTTTGGTGGTTCAGGGTTTATCGGAAGAACATTGGTACAAAATCTTGCAAAAGCAGGATACCGCGTGCGTGTGGCCGTCCGGCGCCCGAATAGCGCTCTTTTTGTCAAAACTTATGGCGATCTGGGTCAGGTTCATATTGCCCAGGCAAACGTACGCAACGAAGCTTCGGTTGAAGCGGCCATCGAAGGATCAGATCACGTAGTGAATCTGGTTAGCGTGCTGACCGAGGGTGGCTCACAAACTTTTGATAAATTGAATGTTGTTGGTTCAAGCCATATCGCGAACGCTTGCGCTAAGGCCGATGTTAAAAGACTGGTTCATGTTTCTGCGCTTGGGGCTGATGCCGAATCTGATTCAAAATATGCGCGCTCAAAAGTAAAAGGCGAAGCGGCGATCATGGAAAACTTTCCTTCTGCAACAATTTTGCGCCCCGGTGTTGTTTTTGGAGCGGACGATCAGTTTTTTAACAAGTTCGCTGGCATAGCAAAATTTTTTCGCATGCTTCCGGTCATTTGCGGTGAAAGTAAAATGCAGCCAGTTTATGTTGGTGATGTTGCTGACGCGATTGTAAGCGCCATTGAAAGCGAAGAGGCGGCCGGTAAAACCTATGAAATTGGCGGTCCCAAAACCTATACATTTCGTGAGCTTCTTGAAATGGTCAACCAATATACCGAACAGGATGCTGCACTTGTGCCAATTCCAACGCAAATAGCGTATGTCCAGGCATTCTTCCTCGGAATGTTGCCTAACCCGGTACTAACCATCGATCAGGTCAGGCTGCTGGAAAAAGACAATGTAGTGTCCGATGAAATGCCAGGACTTGCTGATCTTGGCGTGAGCGCGACACCTGCTGAAGCGATCCTGCCAAATTATATGGCTCGGCACCGTCCATCAGGCCAGTTTAGGTCTGCATCCTAATTTCATTCATATCCATTGGGATTTTTTGACTGCCAGTTCCAGGCATCACGGACCATATCATTGATGTCCATTGTTGCTTGCCAGTCAAGTTCCGTTTTGGCGAGTGTTGGATCCGCGTAGCAGCTGGCAATATCGCCTTCGCGTCTAGGCGCGAGTTTATAAGGAATCTCCAGATCATTTTCTTTTTCAAAAGCATGAACCAGTTCAAGCACACTGTAGCCGTTGCCGGTGCCAAGATTGTACGTTACGAGACCAGGGTTTTTACTTAGTTTATCAAGCGCTTTAAGATGGCCCGCCGCAAGATCCATCACGTGGATATAGTCGCGCACGCCGGTACCGTCCGTCGTATCATAGTCATCACCAAAAACGGACAACTGGTGCAGTTTGCCGCTGGCAACCTGGGTTACATAAGGCATTAGATTATTTGGAATGCCGCTTGGGTCCTCACCGATGAGACCACTTTCATGAGCTCCGACGGGATTAAAATAACGAAGACGGGCAATATTCCAGCCATTTTCTGATTTGGAAAGATCCTCGAGCATTTGTTCAATCATCAGCTTGGATGTGCCGTATGGATTTGTGGTCCCACCCGTTGGGAAATCTTCAGTGATTGGAACTGATGCTGGATCCCCATAAACGGTTGCCGAAGAACTGAAGACCAGTGTCTTAACACCTGCCTTTTTCATGGCCGCACAGAGGATTGCGGTGCCGCCTACGTTGTTATCATAATACTCAAGTGGTTTTTCGACGCTCTCGCCCACGGCCTTAAGGCCGGCGAAATGAATGACCGCATCATATTTGTTGTTAGAGAATAGAGCGTCCAAGCCTTCTGCATCACGGATATCCAGCTCAATAAATTCCAGACTGTTTATACCAGTGATGTTTCTTACTCGCTCAAGAGATATTGGTGAAGCATTGGACAGGTTATCAATCACTGTCACATTGTGACCTGCTTCAAGTAGAAGAAGGACTGTGTGACTTCCAATATAGCCTGCACCACCTGTTACCAAAACATTCATTCATTGACCCCGATTGCTGTCCTTTTTTGGATACTACAAAATATATGTTAAAGAAGTATTTGTATATCACGATCGATCACAGAAATTTCACTTGCCTGTGTGATTTAAATAGGTGTAAGTCATTGACATGATTTTTAAAGACTTTATTCGGGCAATGATCCCGGTCAAATTGATGATAATGTTGATGTTTTCGCTTAGCCAAGCAGCGGAAGTCACAACCGATCTGGCAAACTTAAAAATGGCGGCCGATCATAAATCAGTGTCTCCGGGCGATGATTTTCATATTGTTATTGAGCTAACCCCAAATGAAGGTTGGCATGGTTATTGGGAAAATCCGGGGGATGCCGGGCTAAAACTCACTATGGACTGGGATCCGGTTGAAGGGCTTGAAATAGGTGAGCTTCAATTTACTTCTCCTCATCTCATACCGTTTGAGGAAATAGTTTCTTACGGATATCCTGGGAAAATCACCATTATTGCTGAAGCAAAGGTTGCGGAAGGATTTAATGCACCGTCCCTTAACATTGGTGGTGCTGCCTTCTGGCTGGTTTGTTCTGATGCTCTTTGTGTACCCCAGGATGCTCTCATATCTTTTGAATTGCCTATTGGCGAGCGTGTTGTTGATCCCTTGGCGCAGGCAAAAGTTGAAGGCGCAAAAAATGATATGCCTGTTTCTGTGAACTGGGACAGTGCGTTTCATACAGATGGTGAAAATTTCACCGTGCAGGCAACAATTCCTGAGGAATATAATGTAATAGAGAGTGCCTATCTGTTTCCACATTCAGAAGGCATGATGGAAAATACTTACTATCAAAACCTGTCCTTCATTGATGGTGAAATTGTAGGTCATTTTAAAAATGCCTATGGCTATGAAGATAATGATCAGTTCAATTATGTCCTTAGCCTTAAAACCGGCGACGGCGCTGAACATGCTTTTTCTTTATCCGCCGAGAAATCACTTGAGCCAGTTGCGGCGGTGATGACTTCTGATGTTCAGGAAACTGCGCCAATTGCAGCGTCATCTATTGGCCTGGCGACTGCGCTTTTGTTTGCCTTTATAGGTGGATTGATCCTCAATTTGATGCCTTGTGTGTTTCCAATTCTTAGTTTGAAAGTAATGAGTGTCGCGAAACTCAGCGAGAAAAACAACGCTGACGCCCAGAAAAATGGCCTAATTTATACAGCGGGAATTCTTGTTTCCTTTGCTGCGATCGGTCTTATCGTGACCTTGCTTTCTGTTGGTTGGGGGTTTCATATGCAATTGCCGCTGGTCAATTTTGCGCTTGGTCTTTTGATGGTGGTGATCGCGCTTAACCTGTTTGGCATTTTTGAATTCAGTGGCCGTTTTGCTGGTGTGGGCCAGGGGCTGATTGATCAGTCCAGTGGCGCAACTTCAGCAAAAAATACTTTCTTTACAGGGGTTTTGGCGGTGGGCTGATTGATCAGTCCAGTGGCGCAACTTCAGCAAAAAATACTTTCTTTACAGGGGTTTTGGCGGTAGTCGTGGCAACACCTTGCACAGCACCCTTTATG
>JANQJN010000008.1 GCA_028281625.1 Emcibacteraceae bacterium
GATCCCATCTTATCAATCTCATCAAGCAGGAACATCGGGTTACTTGAGCCAGCCTTCTTCATGCTTTGAATGACTTTACCAGGCATGGAGCCAATGTAAGTTCTGCGGTGACCGCGAATTTCGGCTTCGTCACGAACACCACCCACTGAAAAACGCACATATTCGCGCCCCGTCGCCCGGGCGATGGATTTTCCAAGTGATGTTTTACCCACACCAGGAGGGCCAACCAAACAAAGAATTGGACCTTTAATCTTCTGCGTACGGCTTTGTACTGCAAGATATTCAAGTATCCGTTCTTTAACCTTATTTAGACCGTAATGATCCTCATTCAAGATCCTCTCCGCCTCAAGGATATCGTTTTTAACCTGACGCTTCTTATTCCATGGAATGGAAAGAATCCAATCCAGATAGTTACGTACAACCGCGGATTCAGCAGACATTGGGCTCATGGACTTAAGCTTCTTAAGTTCTGCTGTCGCTTTTTCCTTGGCTTCTTTGGAAAGTTTGGTTTTCTTGATCTTGGCTTCTATTTCAGAAACTTCATCCTTGCCGTCCTCGCCTTCTCCCAGTTCCTTCTGGATGGCCTTAAGCTGTTCATTCAGATAATATTCCTTCTGGGTTTTTTCCATCTGGCTTTTCACGCGGCGACGGATTTTCTTTTCCACCTGCATGACGCCGATTTCGCTTTCCATCACGGAATAAATTTTCTCCAAACGGCTTGCTACATCATTATTTTCAAGCAGCTCCTGTTTATCTGAAATTTTGAGACTCAGGTGCGAAGCAACAACATCAGCAAGCTTGCTTTCATCATCAATCTCGCTAGTGGATTCCATGACTTCAGATGGAATTTTTTTATTAAGTTTGATGTATTGACCAAACTTGCCAATAACCGAACGACTAAGCGCTTCCAGATCTTCACTATCCGCTTCAGTGGCAGTCACTTCTTCAGTGTTGGCTTCAAAGAAATCTTTCTGATCAGTAAAATCAGTAATTTTTACCCGCTCGACACCCTCAACCAACACTTTAACTGTACCATCAGGTAATTTTAGCAGTTGAAGTACGCTGGCGAGTGTTCCCGTGCGGTAGATGTCATCCACATCCGGCTCATCGAGATTTGCATCTTTCTGGGCAACCAGCAAAATCTTCTTCTCGGAGTTCATGACCTGCTCTAACGCTTTTACTGATTTTTCACGGCCCACGAAAAGCGGCACGATCATGTGCGGGAATACAACAATATCACGTAAAGGCAGTACTGGATAAATTTTGCTCATCTGGCATCCAATTTTAATCTAAATTGACTTAACTTTTAACAGACTTAATGCGCCACTATGGCAAATTCAAGACCGAAGATGATAATAATAAAGAATTAGGCGCCGGCGCCTGCTTCGTCTTTCTTTTTATCTGCGTAAATAAACAGCGGTTGGGCATTACCACCCACAACTTCACCGTTGATAACCACTTCCTGAACCCCTTCAAGAGACGGTAGTTCAAACATGGTATCAAGAAGAATATCTTCCATAATAGAACGAAGACCACGGGCACCGGTTTTACGGCTGATCGCTCGCTTTGCGATCGCAATAAGCGCATCATCGGTAAAGCGAAGCTCTACATCTTCCATTGAGAAGAGACGTTGATACTGCTTAACAAGTGCGTTTTTAGGCAGGCTAAGAATTTGTACAAGTGCATCTTCATCAAGATCGGTCAAGGTTGCTAGAACTGGTAGGCGGCCAATAAATTCCGGGATTAATCCAAATTTAACCAGGTCTTCTGGTTCCGCCTGAACAAGAAGTTCACCAATTGAATGATCTTCATCGCTGGATACGTTTGCGCCAAAGCCAATTGATTTGCCCTCGTTACGGTTGGCAATCACTTTATCCAGGCCAGCAAATGCACCACCGCAGATAAAGAGGATATTTGTCGTATCCACCTGGAGGAATTCCTGCTGAGGATGCTTGCGTCCACCTTGCGGCGGAACGCTGGCAACAGTTCCTTCCATAATTTTTAGAAGCGCCTGTTGGACGCCCTCACCGGATACATCACGAGTAATGGAAGGGTTATCAGACTTACGGCTAATTTTATCCACTTCATCAATATAAACAATGCCGCGCTGCGCGCGTTCAACATTATAATCGGATGCCTGCAGAAGTTTCAGAATAATATTCTCAACGTCTTCACCCACATAGCCAGCTTCGGTTAATGCCGTAGCATCAGCCATGGTGAAAGGCACATCAAGAATACGCGCAAGCGTTTGCGCAAGGAGTGTCTTACCGCATCCTGTTGGCCCTACAAGAAGGATGTTTGATTTTGAAAGCTCAATCTCATCGCTGTTTGATGCGTGATGCAGGCGCTTATAATGGTTGTGAACCGCGACAGAAAGAACCTTCTTCGCAAGGTCCTGACCAATCACATAATCTTCAAGAACTTTCAGGATTTCTGCCGGTGACGGAACACCGCTGTCTGACTTGGTAACCGCTGTCTGACTTTCCTCACGGATAATATCCATGCAAAGCTCTACACATTCATCACAGATAAAAACTGTCGGGCCGGCAATTAGTTTTTTTACTTCGTGCTGGCTCTTACCGCAGAATGAACAAAAAAGAGTGCTTTTTGAATCGCCAGATTTAGATTTAGACATATGGTCAAATTTCCTAAAATTATTCTTTTACGCGCCTACAGATACTCCAACTTAAAATATTTAAGAGAAATATCAATATTAAAAACAGTTATAGCGCAAAATGTGGAAACAATTGATTAACAACAGCAAAAAATTTTAGTTTTTTGTAAAAAACTTGAATTCTTTACTCGTCGTCACCCGCATCAGGGCGTTTTTCATAAATTTCGTCGATAAGACCAAACTTTTTCGCTTCTTCCGGCGACATAAAGTTATCCCGATCCATTGCCTTTTCAATTTCAGCAAGTTTGCGACCGGTATGTTTGACGTAAATTTCATTAAGACGCTTACGAAGGGAAAGGATTTCTTTTGCTTGAATTTCGATATCCGCAGCCTGACCTTGGGCACCACCGGATGGCTGATGGATCATGATACGGCTATTTGGAAGCGAGAAACGTTGGCCCGGCTCACCTGCTGTCAGTAGCAGGGACCCCATGGAGCAGGCCTGACCAATACAGATTGTTGTAACCTTTGGACGGATATATTGCATAGTGTCATAAATACCCAGGCCGGATGTTACGATACCGCCGGGTGAATTAATGTAAAAAGCAATATCCTTTTTTGGATTTTCCGCTTCAAGGAAAAGAAGTTGCGCCGTAATCAGCGCGGAAACATTGTCATTGACCTGACCAGTGAGAAAGATGATACGCTCTTTCAGAAGGCGGGAAAAAATATCAAATGAACGCTCACCTCTACTGGTTTGCTCCACAACCATGGGAACAAGGTTATTCATTGTAGTGTCGACGATATCGTTCATTTAAGCTTCCTTTATTAAATTAATTATTTATTTGAGTGCCACATTATCGTGAAACTGTCATTAAATTATTAATTTTATTTCTTTTTGTCAGCTTTTTTTGTCGATGCTTTCTTTGCAGCTGGTTTTTTCTTCGCATCAGGCTTTTTAGCAGCAGCTTTCTTCTTTGTAGCTGGTTTTTTCTTCGTCGCCGCTTTTTTCTTGGCTGGCTTCTTGGAAGCAACTTCATCATCTTCAGCTTCAATGATAGCAATCATTTCTTCTGAAGTTACTTTCTTTTCAGTAACTTTAGCATTTTCGATGATGTGATCGACAACTTTTTCCTCAAAAAGTGGCGCCTTCATCTGGGCCATTGCATTTGGATCTTTTTGGAAATATTCGAAGA
>JANQJN010000037.1 GCA_028281625.1 Emcibacteraceae bacterium
TGGAAGAGGGCGAGGTATATAAAATCGACTTTACGCCCATGACTACAAGTATCGAATTTCAACGTGGTCACCGCATTCGCGTAGAAGTGACATCATCCAACTTCCCGAAATTCGTTAGAAACCTGAACACGGGCGGCAACAATTATGATGAAGAAGAAGGCGTGGTTGCCCACAACACAATTCATCATTCGGCGGAGTATCCGTCTTATCTGGTTCTGCCTGTGGTACCAAAATAATCATCTTAAGCCCGCTGGACAAACACTCCGGCGGGCTTTAAAATTCTCGTACCGAACCAATTCGGTTCGACATAAACCAATAAAAATAAGAATAAAACAGGGTTTCAGGTTCGTTTAGTAATAACAACCATGGAACATATTTATGCATGTGGATACAACAAGAGAGTTTGCCGACGCCGCCGTAACCAAAATCAATTATCTTAGAAAAAACCCGGTTGGTTTTTTTATGTCGACCATGATGGCGGGGGCATATGTGGGGATCGGTATCATTCTGATTCTGACGCTCGGCAATGAGGTGGAGCCCTCCTCCCAAAAACTCATCATGGGTTGTTTTTTTGGCATCACACTGACCCTTATCGTCTTCGCCGGAGCGGAGCTGTTCTCCGGTCATACCATGTATATGACTTTTGGTTATTTTTATAAGAAGGTTGGCGCCATTACAGTGATCACTGACTGGGTCATTTGCTGGTACGGCAATTTGTTTGGAGCGTTTTTACTTACCATCCTCTTTGTGCTTGGTGGAGGAGGTGGATGGTTTGACGATAGCGCCGCCCTCGTGCATCAGCTTGCTTTCACCAAAATGAACAGCGGAATCGTTGAACTTGTCGCCCGGGCGATCATCTGCAACTGGCTGATTTGCCTGGCCATCTGGATGACGTCCAAAACCGCTAATGATACCGCCAAATGTATTCTGATATTTTATTGCCTGTTCGCCTTTGTGGCGGCCGGCTTTGAACATGGTATTGCCAATATGACAGTATTCGCCATTTCACTGATGGGTAGTCACCCCGAAGGAGTGGATATCTGGGGTATGCTTTATAATCTGATCTGGGTCAGTATCGGCAACATCATCGGTGGGGCTGGGTTTATCGGTGTTGCATACTTCCTGACATCAAATCCGATCATTAAGGGCAAGCGGCCATTGATTGACGACTAGTCTTTGCGGGAAAATTCCATGATGTAGACTTTCTTCCAGTCTTCTTCGCCGTATGCACGGCGAAAGACTTCTTTGGTAAACGCGTCTTCACTGATATTCATATCAATGATCCTTACATCAAAGGGCTCCGATCCGCTATAGCCGCCTTCGACGAATGTTTGCATGTTACCGTCCACCATCTGCGCTTCAAATCGGTGCCATCGCTGCGCCCGCGCGTTCATAAACAATATCTGCCATTTTTGTTCGGCAGTATTATAGGTGCGGATATCGGTGGTAAACCCGCCTGCGGTCGTGGAAAAAATACTTTGAAAACTGCGGCCGTCTTCGTGGTAAAAAGCGCGCACCGTCGCTTTATTTTCCAGCTGCTGAAACGAACCATCCTTCTGCGCCATGGACATGGTGACTTCCCAGAGGCCCCGCATATATTCAAACTGCGCCAGTTCCGGAATTGTCGGGTCCGGCTCTCCATAGTCTGCATGTGCGTTGCTGCTAAATGCGGTAAGCAGAAAAACAAGAAGAAAATTTTTCATTATGTGGCCGCCATCAGTACTTCTCTGATCCTTCTGCCGACAGTAATTTCCTGACCTTCGGCGAGCACCGTCGAAGAAATATGAACCCGCCCACCCGCAAATTTCAGCATGCGTATTTCAATGGCGGGCGAGCCCGATCTTAACGCTTCGACAAATTCATCGATGGTGATCTTTACCTGATCCTGATCCCATTCGAGATCAAGATAAAGCTCGTCAACCATACCCGCGTCAACGATCACTTCGGCTTTAAGGCCCGGTATCGGCCCGATTTGATTCACAATCCGGGCGAAGATTTCACGTTTTCTTTTAAAATCTTCTTCTTCATTAATGGCAAGCGCCGTCTCAAACGCCACCATCATGCCGACATACTCTTCGGGCGCGACCTTCATTCCCCGACCCAACGCCCTTGAATTGGGAGAACTGTTGGCACGCGAATAAGCGACCAGATCTTTTTTCCCCAGAAGTAGCCCCGCGCTATATGGACCGCGCAGTCCCTTTCCACCGGAAAAGCCCACCAGATCAAACCCAAGTTTGCAAGCATCAATCACATTGCTTGCTGGTGGGGTCATGGTTGCACCGTCCAGGAAAGTCGGGATGTCATGTTCCTTTGAGATTTCCAGATAGCGGTCCATGGGTATATTATCGCCGTCCGGATTATGATTGGCGAGCAGCCAGAACATCATCGCCGTATTGGGACCGATGGCGGCGCGCAGCTCTTCTTCGCTGGCCACTTCCACCATTTTAGCGCCGGCAACAACCAAAGCGCGATCATAGGTGTAACGGTGGTTCTTCTGAATAATTACTTCATTTTTAAGGCCCGTGGTATCAGGGAGTTGCTCAATTTTTTCCTGATCGCCCATGGTCATGGCCGCTGCAGTCGCGAGCACCATTGCCGCCGCCGCACCGGAGGTGACCATCGCCGCCTCGCAGCCCGCCATTTCAGCGATCCTCTTGCCTACTGCATCATGTAGATCGTCAACCTTCGCTTTATTATAGGTACCATATCTGATCGCTTCCGCCACTTCCGGCCGCATGCGCGCACCACCAAAGGCGGAATATCCCCCCGCCGCATTGATGAAGGGCTTAACGCCAATTTCCGCAAAATAATCCCGTGAAAAACTGGTGGGGGCAACATAGGCGGCTTGCGCCTCTGCCGTGGCGATCAATAGTTGGCTGGCCGGGTAAGCGAGTGCCGCAGTTTTTAAAAAGGTTCGCCTGTTGGTCATGACCCGCCCCCTTCCGCACTTTCCTGAAGCACTTCAATCATTCTGCGCGCAACAATCATCTCTTCGCCGGGTTTTAGCATATGACCTGTTATGTGTAGCTCCCCGAAGGAAAGGAACATGGCCCTTAGCTCAATGCACGGCTCACCATGTCGCAGTGCCAGCTTTGCATCATCCTTGCTGATGGGGTACCGTTCTTGGTTCCAGTCCACATTGACGTAAGGCTCCATTCCTTGCGCGTCTGTGGTCATGACTTCGGCGGTAACGCCATCAAGCTTTGAAATTTCTCCCGCCATGAAATTGGTCAGTTTATAATAATGTTCCATATCGGCTGCCTCATCCTGCTCAAGCGACCGTTCCACTGCGACCATCATGCCAAGATATTCTTCTGGTGCCACTTTCATAGACCGCCCAACAGAGCGGTGATTGGGGGAGCCGTTTGCCTTGGCGGCGTCGATCAGGTCCTTACGGCCCAAAAGCAGCCCGGCGCTATAAGGACCGCGCAGTCCTTTGCCGCCAGAAAAGCAGCATAGATCAAAGCCAAGCTTCACCGTATCCAGTAAATTCTGAATTGGTGGCACCGTTGTTGCTGCATCGCAAAGCGTTGGCACGTCATATTCTTTTGCAATTTCAATCCAACGTTCCAGCGTAATTTCACCGGTCATTTTGCGGACATAAAACATCATCGCGGTCTTAGGGCCGATGGCCGCGCGCAGATCATCTTCCGTATCCACGAACACAAGCTTTGCACCCGGTACCCGTAGCGCCCGGTCATACAAATATTTGTGGCTTGTCTGCAGGATCACTTCATCTTTCGTGCCTTCGGGCGGATGGGGAAGCGTATCCAGTATCACCGGATCCAGCCCTGACATGCAGCAAGCTACGGAAAGTATAATCGCCGAAGTCGCTCCGGCAGTGATACAGGCATATTCGGAACCGACCAACTCAGCGATTCTTTTACCTACTGCGTCATGAAGTTCTGCCATATCGGCTTTATTCTGAACCGCATAATCCATGGCTTCGATCACTTCGGGCCACATTTCCTCCCCGCCCAAGGATGAATAAGATCCGATCGCATTGATGAAAGGCTTAACTCCAAGTTCAGCGTGATAATCGCGGGTGAAGGTTGGAGCCCCCACTGTCGAAGCGCCCCCCAGCATATATTTTAATAATGATCGTCGATCAGACATTTTATTTCCCAAGTTTCGATAATTGACTATAAATGAAACAGATAAAAACACAAATAGGGGATCTCATGACCAGTTTTAAGAACACACTGTGCCTTTTAAGTCTTCCTTTTCTTCTCGCGGCCTGTGCGGAGCCTGCGCAGGAAACTGCAGCACCAATGTTCGCCGACGGTGTAATAGATGAAAATCGCGATGTGAGTTTTTATGTGCTCGTTAAGTCCGCAAATTATTCCCAAGACGCCAATGACAGCCTGACGTTTCTAAACAATCATATGTTTTCTGAAATATTCTTCGAAGAAGGCAGCAGTCTGGAAAATCTTTTCCTGACCCGCGTGGAAGACCTGGATAATCCAATGCCTTATGATAAGCGCGATCATGACTACTATATGGAAGGGGGGCACTTTGACAGTGTACCGGAATTGGACGCTGCTTATCCCAACGGCGATTATCACTTTAAATTTGATATGCAGGGCCGGACCATTGAAAGCATCATGAACATTGCCGGACCCAATGGAGAAACCGATATACCGGCACCAATCACCATCCATTTTTATCAGGACGGCGCCAAAGTATCCTCCACGGCCGTGGACCCTAGCAAGCAGCTCACCATTCGCTGGAGCGACTATTCAAATGGCCGCAACGACCCCAACGGCATCGTCGATGACATGATCTTTGTTGTAATGGCCGACTGTTATGGTGAGCGGATCACCCACACGGGGCTCCCCTTCCAGGGCGAATACACAAAATGGGATACCACTGAGGAAATTGTAGAAGCCGAGTTTTTAAAAACCGGTCATCCCTATACCATCTTTGTCGAATTTCCCCATGTGGTCGATAGCAGCATAAAAAATGGCGTCCCGGGCTTTACTTCTTATGCGACCGCAACCTATATGGATGTGATGACCACTGGACCGGATACGTCAGCCAGTTGCCCGGCAGACAAGATCCCAATGGATACGGGCCAGACCGACCGAATGGATTAAACCTTACTGTCTGAAACCCTGACGACGAAGCTTAGTCAGCTCCTCGCTCATTTGAAGCAGAATATCCGGATGATTTTCTGCAATATTATTTTGCTCGGACGGATCTTCATTCAGATTATAAAGTTGCGGCGCGAGCGAAAAACCGCCTTCAATGTCTTTATCATCGGCGACCCATGCAGCGCGGTTCATTCTAGCCTCACTCACGGGCGCGATATATTTCCAATCGCCCATACGCAGCGAAATACCAATCACCGATTCTTCAATCATAAATTCCCGGCCAACATCATCACGTCCGAAGTAGGCCTCCCGCTGATCAAGGCTATCAATCGCCTCACCTTCTTCAAGTTCGATCCCAAGCAGTGCGGCCAGCGACGCATAAAAATCAATTTGCGAAATGAGCGCATCGCTTTGGCCTTGCCGCAAGTTTCCTGGCCAGTGTACTATTGTTGGAACCCTAGTGCCGGCTTCAAAGGCGCTATATTTTCCACCGCGAAAAATCCCGCCGGGTGCGTGGTTTCCCAGATTGGTGACGGCACCGTCCGCATAGCCGTCGTCCAGCACTGGACCATTATCGCTGGTAAAGAGCACGAGGGTATTTTCCGTCAGTCCCAATCGGTCCACTTCAGCAAGGATTTCACCAACGACCCAATCCACCTGTGCGATGGCGTCTCCTCTGGGGCCCATGTCCGTCAATCCTTTATGATCGGGATGAGGCAGACGAGGCACATGAATATCGTGGAAGGAATAAAACAGGAAAAATGGACTATCGCCCACATCCGCCATAAATGTCCGGGCCTTATCATTGAACACTGTCGGCATATCCTCATCGACCCATAGGGCTTTTTCCCCTCCAGCCATGGACCCTATCCGTGCAACACCATTGATGATGGTTTCATTATGTTGTGGATCCGCAGCATATCTGACCAAGTCGGGGCGCTCACTACCATGTGGCCGATCACCTATTTTTCCGCTGTAGCTCACCGAAATAGGATCATCCGCTTCCAGTCCCACCACATGGTGATTTTCAAGATAAACCGTCGGCACCCTGTCCCCGGTGACCGGGAGCAGGAAACTATAATCAAACCCAATATCAAGGGGGCCTGGGCTCACGGTCTCGTTCCAATTCACATTGCCGTCACCTAACCCTAAATGCCACTTTCCCACCACCGCGGTTTTATATCCCGCTTTTTTCAGCATGGACGGAAGTGTTGGTTTACCTGGTCGGATCAGCGCTGGCGCGTCCCCTTCCAGAATATCGCTTTCGATGCGAAAACCATGCTCACCGGTAAGAAGTGCATATCGGGACGGGGTACAGGTCGCTGCAGTGCTGTGGGCATCAGTAAAGTTAATTCCTTCGGCCGCCAGCCTGTCGATATTTCGTGTGTCCACTGCCGTTGCACCGTTAACGCCTATATCACCATATCCCAGATCATCCACATAAAACAGAATGATGTTTGGTTTTTGTGGTTGTGTCGTTTCGATGGCTTGTTCTGCGCAAGCTGCCAATATAACAAATAGTAAAGCGCCGAAGGTTTTCGAAATTGTTTTCATCTGAAATCTCCGACGCCTTTCGTTTTGATTTAATACTATCTTACTATATCACTCCCGGGAAGGCACCGCCATCCACAAGTATATTCTGACCGGTGACAAATCCGGCGTTGGCGGAGCAAAGCCAGCCACAGGCCGTACCAAATTCTTCTGGTCTTCCAAATCTACCTGATGGGTTTGCCGCCATTCGACCTACGCGCGCTTCATCCTCGCTGATACCTTTTGCTTTTGCTTCGCCAGCGATCACTTCGGCGATACGGTCTGTTTCAAACGGTCCGGGTAGCAGGTTGTTGATGGTGACATTGTCTTTCACCGTGGTACGGGATACGCCAGCAACAAAACCGGTGAGCCCTGCCCGCGCCCCATTGGAAAGTCCAAGCACATTGATCGGCGCTTTCACCGCGCCGGATGTGATGTTAACAATGCGGCCAAACTTACGATCGATCATGCCATCAACCACCGCCTTGATAAGTTCAATCTGAGTGAGCATATTTGAATCAAGCGCCTTGATCCAGGTATCGCGGTCCCAGTCGCGGAAATTCCCGGTTGGTGGACCGCCAGCATTATTGATCAGAATATCCGGATCCGGACACGCAGCGAGAATTTTTTCTCTGCCTTCCGGTGTGGTCACATCGCAAGCAACCGCAGTGACTTCTGCACCGGTAGCGTCACGAATTTCCTGGGCCGTCGCTTCAAGCACTTCCTCGTTCCGACCGTTAATAAACACATGGACGCCATCCCCGGCCAGTGTCATGGCGCAAGCTTTTCCCAGTCCCTTGGAGGATGCGCAGATGATCGCCTTGCGTCCTTTAATTCCTAAATCCATTGAATTGCTCCTATCTCTAAAATTTCAAAATTTATAACGTATTTGGATATATTTTTCTTATCTATTTTTTAGCGGTTGATATCTCTAATTTATTATACCGTTCCTAGTGATGCTGCGGCCATGGATACACCCGCCCAGCAAGGATCGATCACCGGAACACCGAGCAAATCCTGTAACCACTTTCTGTGCGCCCCCATTCCGGCGCAACCCAGAATGATTGAATTGGCATTGTGCTCGCTTACCAACTGGCGACTCATTTCCTCAATCTTAGGTCGGGCGTTCATATGTTCCAGCTCCAGCACCCCCATATCCAAGGGCAGGTCAGCGGCCAGCATATTTTTTAGTCCCGCGCTCTCCACCTGCTCCGCATGTCGCGCCACTGAAAGATCCGATATGGATAACATGCCGAACTTCCCACCCATGCTTGCCGCCATATGCATGGCACTTTCTGCGATGCCAAACACATTCTGATAACCCTGCGCGCGAAGCTCTGTTACTCCCGGATCACAGAAACAGGCGATGACATAACTTCTGGCTTTTTTTGCTTTCACAAATTCTGTTGTCAGCCGATGAGCAAGATGCACATCTTCAGTACTTTCGATTGCCGCCGGGGCAGCGGCAATTTCTGTGTAGTCAATTTTCAAATTGAGCATCTTTGTCGGTTCAGCAAGTTCTTCCCGCAGGCCCTCGGTCACCGAGCCGGATGAATTGGCATTGATGACAAGAATGTCAGCTTGATCAAAGTCAGCCATGACTTAAACACCCCATTGTTCAAAGATACTCTTATGAACATTGTTGATGTGCCGTGCCATCCTGGCGGAGGCGAGGGTGCCATCACGTTTTTCAAGAGCATCGATAATATCAAGGTGTTCCCGATTACCCGGAAGCATTCTTTTAGGAAGACGGTCATGATCAAACATGGCCGTACGGCGGCGCAGGTCAGTAACCAATTCAACGATCAATTTATTGTTGGATGCTTCAGCAATGAATGTATGGAACATGTCATCAACTTCGCGAAGTTCCTTGGCACTGGTTATTCTTTTTTCAAGAAGCTTTTCAATGGCAATCCTCACCCTCTGCAACTCCTTCGCATCCACATTATTAGCCGCCTGTCTTGCCGCATCACATTCAAGTAATTTTCTAACATGTAGTAATTCAACGAATTCCTTCAGCCGCACTTCGCGCACCACAACGCGACCGGCGCTTCGCTCCACAAAACCATCAGCTTCTAGTTTATTGATGGCTTCCCTAACCGGGGTACGGGAGACGTCCATCATCTCTGCAATGCGCCTTTCCTGGAGCGGATCACCATGGCTAAACTCACCGTTCATGATCATCTCACTCAGACGCCGATAGACGCGTTCAGCAAGACTGTCACTTGTTTCTTCAAGCGCTTGTTCTGCCGTACTATTTCGCTTTTCAGGATCCGTGATTTGATTGGCTGCCTGATCACTCTTCTGATCACTGGGTGTTAGCATTTAAAAGCTCTCTTGATTAATTGGTGTACCAATGGTATACCAAATGAATACCAAACACAAATATTTATTAAATTAACCATTTACTTTAATTGAAAATTAACAGGTTATCAGATGCAGGATTATGATCTAATCATTAGAAATGGTACCACAGTCACCGAAAAAATCAAACAAAAACAAGATGTTGGCATTAAGTATGGTAAAATTGTCACACTGGGCGAAATCCCGGAAAAAGGGATCCGTGAAATTGACGCTGCGGGCAAGTTGGTACTCCCCGGTGGTATCGATGCCCACTGTCATATTGAGCAGAAATCTTCCTCTGGAATAATGACTGCCGATGACTTCTATAGTGGGTCAGTTTCCGCGGCTTATGGGGGAACCACAACTCTGCTGCCGTTTGCCGCCCAACACCGTGGCCAAAGCCTTCGTGAAGTAGTCGATGATTATATGGCCTGCGCCAAACCGAAGTCGGTCATTGACTATGGTTTTCACCTGATCATTTCGGATGCATCCGACGCCATCATCGGCCAGGAATTACCAGCAATGATCGAAGACGGAATTACCTCGTTTAAAATCTATATGACCTATGATGATCTCAAACTTGATGATTATGAAATCTTAAATGTGCTTGCCGCCGCAAGACGCGAACAAGCCATGGTTATGATCCATGCAGAGAACCATGATGTGATCCGATGGATCACCGAAAAGCTTCTTGATCAGGGTAAAGGCGCGCCAAGATATCATGCAATCGCACACGCGCGCATCGCAGAAAAGGAAGCCACCCACCGCGCCATTTCACTGGCTGAACTTTTGGATACGCCGATGCTTATTGTTCATGTTTCATCAGAAGCGGCACTTAATGAAATTCGCCGCGCGCAGGAAAGGGGTCTTAAAATTTATGGCGAGACCTGCCCGCAATATTTGTTCCTAACCATCGACGATCTGGACAAGGATGGCATGGATGGCGCCATGTTCTGTTGTAGTCCTCCACCCCGGGACAAGAGCTCCCAGGAGGCAATTTGGGAAGGACTGATTGATGGATCCTTCACCGTCTTTTCGTCAGATCACGCACCTTACCGTTTTGACAGTTCGGGAAAGCTGGCGGCGGGACCAACCCCCACATTTGATAAAATCGCAAATGGTGTTCCGGGGCTTGAGATTAGAATGCCGCTTCTTTTTTCAGAAGGCGTTCAAACCGGCCGCATGGACATCCACCGCTTTGTGGAAGTCACAGCAACAAACGCCGCCAAGACATATGGTCTTTATCCGCGCAAAGGAACCATCGCGATTGGGTCCGATGCGGACCTGGCGATCTGGGATACAGAAAAGCAGGTGGAAATTACCGCTGAAAAAATCCACGATAATATGGATTATACACCATACGAAGGCATGATTGCGAACGGCTGGCCAGTGACCGTGATTAACCGCGGGCGAATTGTAATTGAAGATGAAGAGCTAAAAGTCGAGCGGGGGTCAGGGGAGTATCTAAGACGGGAGCGACCTGAGGCAGCAAAGCCCCTTGGCAAACTACCCCCAGAAATGGATCCAGAAAAAAACTTCGGCGCTGAATTTATATGAGGAAAGATCATGGCTGAAAAACTGAACGAACAGGCAAAAGGTGTTTACATCATTTCGGCGACACCCTTTTTTGATGATGGCTCGATTGATATGGAAAGCGCCGACCGGCTCACGGACTTTTATCTGGATAAAGGGGTTACCGGTATTACCATCCTCGGCATGATGGGCGAAGCGCAAAAGCTGACACCGGAAGAATCAAAAACCTTCATGGACCGGGTGATCGCCCGGGTGGCAGGACGCGTGCCCGTGGTGGTGGGTGTGAGCAACACGAATATGGACGCATTGGTGTCGCTTTCCAATTCCGCTATGGACGCTGGTGCAACCGGTGTGATGATTGCCCCATATGCTGAGCTAAACAGCGATCAAAAGATTTTTGATTACTATGTCGCCGTTGATAAAGCCCTTGCGTCTTCAATACCTATTATTTATCAGGATTTTCCATTATCCACTAAGGCCCCGGTATCAGTTGATTGTTTGATGGATATCATTCGCGAAGTACCACAAATGGTGATGCTCAAACATGAAGATTGGCCGGGGCTGAATAAAATTTCCCAGCTGCGAAAACGTTCCGAAGAAGAAGGTCTTAGACGCATCAGCATACTCTGTGGCAACGGCGGCCTTTACCTACCGCAGGAACTGGCCCGCGGCGCCGATGGTGCCATGACCGGATTTGCCTATCCTGAAATGCTGGTGGGTGTGTGCGAAAAATTTGCCGCCGGTGACATTGATGGTGCGGAAGATTTATTTGATCTGTATCTCCCGGTGATCAAACATGAACAGCAACCGGGTTACGGTCTTGCGGTTCGAAAAGAAACGCTCATGCGTCGCGGTGCGATCACAAGTGCCAAAGTACGTGATCCGGGAGAGCCCATGACCGATGACGATATGAGAGACCTGGACCGATTGCTGTCTCGCCTCGAGAGCAGATTGGCCGCCCGTGGTTAATCTTATCCGCGCCACACTAATCCTACTCATTCTGCCCACACTTTCCTGGGCGCAGGATAATGACCCGATTGTCGTTGGCGCGAACATTGGGAATGTTCCCTGGGAATTTCAGGATACCGATGGCTCCTTCGTCGGCTTTGAAGTGGATCTGGTGAATGAAATTGGCACCCGTCTGGGCCGGAAAGTGGAAATCAGCAATATCCCCTTTAACGGTCTTTTTGCCGCGGTACAGTCGGGCCGGATTGATATCGCGATATCCTCTATCGGCATTACCGACAAGCGGCTTGAATCTGTAGCCTTCACACAACCCTTCTATGATAGCGACCAATCATTGACAACCATGGTGGGGAGCGGCATTGAAAGCCTTGAAGATTTGCGCGGCGAGATTGTTGCCGCCGACACTGGCTCCACCGGCGACATGTGGGCCACGGAAAATCAGGAAAAATACGGTTTTGCCGAAATCCGACGTTATGAAGGGCTCGCTCCTGCCATGCTGGATGTCACCATTGGCAGGGTCAAGGGTTACATCAGCGACATCCCAGCACTTCTTTACTACACCAAGGATAAACCTAACCTGGAGGTGGTAGAGAGAATCCCCACAGGTGGTCGCTATGCGCTGATGATGGGAAAGAATGATCCTCTCGTCGCACAAGTGAATAATGTCATCAGTACGTTGAAACAGGAAGGCTTTGTCAACGGCCTTCACGCAAAGTGGTTTGGTGCTCCGGCAGAAGAAGATACGTCGACGGTGCAAATCAGACCTCTTCCTTCAGCGGAGCCCGCGCCAGATTTTGATTTTGTCAAAACCTTCCTCAATATGGAAGTACTCCTTCAAACCTATCCCATGTTGATCGCTGGGTTGATTACCACAATACAACTTGGCATCCTTGCCATTGTGGCGGGGCTGGTTGTAGGATTGTTCGTGGCCCTGATCCGGCTTTACGCACCAAAACCGTTCCAACTGATCGTGAAGGGCTATATTAATGTCTTTCGCTCAATCCCGCTGCTTGTGCTGTTGATCATCATATTTTATGCCCTTCCTTTTGTAGGGCTAAGCCTATCCCCCTTTGCTGCTGCTGCCGTGACACTGACCATCGTCTCCGGCGCCTATACCGCCGAAATTTTCCGTGCGGGCATTGAAGCTATTCCCAAAGGTCAGTTTGAAGCATCCCAGGCGCTGGGGCTTAATTACCGCTATATGATGGGCGATGTGATTTTACCACAAGCAATCAAAATCGTGATCCCGCCGCTGACCAACAACTGCATCAATGTGATCAAGGACACAGCGCTGGCTTCTGTGGTCGCGATGCCG
>JANQJN010000061.1 GCA_028281625.1 Emcibacteraceae bacterium
GCGGTATGAGGACGTCGAGCGCCTCGCGCAGTCGTTCATCGATGTATTCGTCGCCGGCAAGGTCTCGGCCGTCCGCGTGGTCTACATGAAGTACATCTCCGCGGGCAGGCAGAGCCCGGAGGTGCTCCAGCTCCTGCCCTTCTCGGCCCCGGAGAGCGCCGACGCCGGCAAGTCGGGCTACCACGACGTCTACGAGTTCTCACCCGACGCCCGGGGGCTGCTCGACTCGATCCTGCCCGCCGCCGTCAAGGCCGTGCTCTTCCAGTGCTTCAACGACGCGGTTGTTTCCGAGCACATCGCCCGCATGGTCGCGATGAAGGCCGCCACGGACAACGCCGGCAAGATGGGCAACGGTCTCCGCCGTCAGTTCAACCGTGCCCGCCAGGCCCAGATCACGACCGAGCTGACCGAGATCATCTCGGGCGCCGCGGCCCTGGAGTAACACCGGCCCGGCGTCACACAGGGAAGTGATCGGAGCGGCCTCCGCCCGACACGCACGACCGGACACCCAACGCTCCCGCCCGGGAGCGTTTTCCTTCGGTCCGAACAGAGGGGGCGGCGGCCTACATCAATGGCTTCAATTTTTTGCGGGTTCGATGACTTAACCGCATCAAAATAATTGTCGCAGACCAGGAAATATTCCTTGATTACCTTGCGAAGCGGTGTGAGCGGCAGGACAAGTGTTTCAAGGTCTTGTTTTTCTTCGGTTTTAAGGTCTATGGCAAGGCGATTGTCTTCCACACGGAGCGTGACATTGTATGGTCCGGGATAACCACCAGCGAAACCGTTTTTAGGGGCAAAATGATTGGTTTCCAGCAGGTCAAAGATCGCCACGCGGCGTTCATGCTCAATATCAGCATTACGCTTGATGATGGATTTTTCATCCAGTTCAATCTGGCAAATTCTTTGTGTGCTCTGATAGTTCATCTTGCCTGTCCATGAGCTAATCTTTGTCGTGTAGCCTGATCCCGATTGATCTTCCGTGGGCTTCAAGCCCTTCTTCATCGGCCAATGTCATTGCCGCCGGGCCAATTTTCTGCAGGCTGCTTTCGTCGCATTCTATCACCGTATTCCTTTTCATAAAGTTAAGAACACTTAAACCTGAAGAGAATCTCGCGCTTCCCGACGTGGGCAGCACATGATTAGGGCCAGCGATATAATCACCAATGGCTTCGGGGGTATAACGACCCACGAAAATGGAACCGGCATTTCGGATGTCACCCAGCATGTCGCGGGCATTTTCTACTGCGAGTTCAAGATGTTCGGGGGCAATCCGGTTCACCAGTGCCGGTGCGTCACTCAACTCATCCACCACAATCACGCAACCATGATTATCCCAGCTGGCACTGGCGATATTGGCGCGGGGCAGGGTGGCAAGATGATCTTCAACTGCCTGGATCACTTGATTTGCGTAAACTTCATCATCAGTGATCAGGATGCTTTGTGCCACTTCGTCATGTTCGGCCTGACTGAGCAGGTCAATGGCGATCCAACGCGGATCATTCTTATTATCTGCAACCACAAGAATTTCCGATGGCCCCGCGATCATGTCGATACCTACGGTGCCGAAAACCTCCTTCTTCGCAGCTGCCACATAAGCATTACCTGGTCCCGCAATGATATCTACGGCCTTGATCGTTTCGGTTCCGTAAGCAAGCGCACCAACGGCCTGCGCGCCACCGATTTTATAAATTTCCGTGATGCCGGATATATCGGCCGCTGCGAGTACGAGCGGGTTTAAATACCCTTTCGGTGCAGGAACAACCATTATAATGCGTGGGACACCGGCTGCTTTGGCGGGGATCGCGTTCATCAGCACCGATGATGGGTAAGCGGCTTTGCCGCCCGGAACATAAATACCGGCAGCATCAACCGCGTGCCAGCGCACGCCAAGGGCGACACCTTCGGCGTCTGTCATATCATCATCTTCCGGGATGTGTCGAACGTGAAAGTCGCTAATGCGTTTGGCGGCTATTTTTAAGGCATCCAGTGTTTCATCTGAGCATGCCTCAATCGCTGCGTCAATTTCGTTGCGGCTGACCCGCATGGTATTTGCGGTAAGCGTCACGTCGTCGAATTTGGCGGTATATTCAAGCAGCGCTTCGTCCCCGCGGGCTTTAACATCGGCGAGAATTTCCGTCGCTACACCCGAAACATCATTTTCTGTGTCACGATTGGCTTTCAGAAGCGCGCCAAAATCCTGCTCAAAGCTACTGGAGGTGCTGCTTAGTTCCTTAACCATCGAGGGCCTCACGCACTCTTTCGAGGATCGGATCAATTTCCGCATTGCGGGTTTTAAAGGCGGTGCGGTTGATGATGAAGCGGGAGGTAATATCAAGGATTTTTTCTATCTCTACCAGACCGTTTGCTTTAAGCGTAGCACCGGTGCTCACCAGATCAACAATGCGGCGACAAAGGCCCAGACTTGGTGCAAGCTCCATAGCGCCATTGAGCTTGATACACTCCGCCTGTACGCCACGGCGGGCGAAATATTTTGCCGTCAGGTTCGGGTATTTGGTAGCAACACGAACGTGGCTCCAGCGGCTGGGATCGTCAGTTTCAGATAGTTCCTGAAGTTCAGCAACCGAAATGCGGCAGTGACCAATATCAAGATCCAGCGGCGCATAAATTTCCGGATAATCAAATTCCAGAAGCACATCGTTCCCGGCGACACCAAGTTGCGCGGCACCGAATGCCACAAAGGTCGCCACATCAAAGCTTCTGACCCGGATGATTTTTAAATTATCATGATTGGTATCAAAGGTCAGTTTACGCGATTTTGGATTATCAAAATCAGCTTCTGGCTCAATCCCCGCAGCGTGGATGATCGGCATTACTTCCTCTAATATTCGCCCCTTTGGCAGGGCCATGATCATGGGTTCGGTGCTTTTCACGGCTTAAATCCTGAAAAATATTTCGCTAACAACTGTTTATCAGCGCCCTTTTAGCGAAAAGTGCGGTAAATGGCTAGTTATATTATGTTACATGTGAGTTTAATTATTCTCGCCCGTCAAATGAAGTCTTCTTCAGTACCGCTATAGCTTTTGAACTCAATTGGATTATCTGATGGATCCAATATGAACATGGTATGTTGCTGCGCTTTTGTCCCTTCATATCTGATCTGAGGTTTGATGATGAAGGGATAGTCAAGGACTTCAAGCTTTTCGCGGATTCTTTCATAGTCTTCAAGCGACAGCACCACACCAAAATGAGGAATGGGTACGGCGACACCATCAACTTCACCGCAATAATCAAGAGCAGGGAAGTCCGCGGCCAGATGTGCGGTAAGCTGATGGCCGAAAAAATTAAAATCGATCCAACTTTTGCCCGACCGTCCTTCTTTGCAGCCAAGGATTTCGTCATAAAATTCGCGCGTGCTCTCTACATCACGCATTTTAAAACTGTAATGAAACGGCCCCCGTTGATCAGTCATTAATTCTCACTCGCGAATGGTACAGGGTGATCTACAGTTTCACCGGGTATGATTTCAAAGTCAACACGACTTTCCATACCGTTGTGGGTTGCGCGCAGCTGATAGGTTCCGGCATTCAAGGTAAAGTAAAATTCACCGTTGCCTACATTGCTTGCGGCTGATGAGCCAATCGATCCATCTTCATTGAGCGGGTAGATGTACCAGTAAACATCACTGGTGGTGGGGCTTCCGTTTAAAGTCGGAATAAAATGGACATAGCCCGCATTAAAATCGATGGCGACATTTTCTTCTTCACCCGCGCGAGAAACAATATCTGCGGTCATATGGGCGTCAAAATGACGGGACTGGATTTGGTAGCGGCCAGGTGGCAGTTCTGCTGTGACCCTGTGGCCGATGTTGGAATAGGCACTATATCCGAGGGATCCGTCTTCATTATAGGGATATACATACCAATAGACATCACCGCGGGTCACCGGCATATCATCCATGATCAGGCTGCTAAAATAAAAGGTGCCCGCGCGCAGATCAATTTCATGCTCGCGGCTCTCGCCGTCCAGGACTTCGATGATCTGTTCGCCACGCACAGATTGGCCGACACCGGCTTGCACCAGATAACGCCCTGGTGGTTGGCGCAGATACATAACATCATTCACGGTGGCGAAGACATAATCGCTTGCTGCCGTGCCGTTTTCGTCAACAGGATATACGTACCAAGTGACGTCGTTTTGATAGCGTTCACCGCTTTTATCAATAATTACATACACTGCTTCTGCGGGGTATTCAGTGACTTCTGCGGTCACTTGATTTAGTGCACCAGTAAGCCCGTCAGCGTCAGCAGCGGAAAAGAAGCTGCCACCGGTATTTTCGGCAAGGCAGACTAGGCCCGCTTGTTCTTCTTCGGCGACATCAAATCCAACCACATGAACGGTAAGGTCAACACCGTTTTCTTCAAGGGCGCGCCCCACGGCGCAAGGATCCATTTCGCAGTTTTCAACCCCATCGCTAACCAGGATCACGGTAGATTTGGATTGTTGGTAACCCAGTTCTTCCGCGGCAGCGATCACAGCGGCGGAGAGAGGGGTTTTTCCTTTGGGGTTAATGGCATTTACCTGGTCAACAATCTGCCCGCCGGTATCCGGCCCCGGTGCGACCAATGTTTCAATATCGCCACAGTCGCCTTCCAGTCGGTGACCGTAAGCCGAAAAGCCAAGATGCACATTTGGATCCCAGTTTTCCATCAGTTCACCAATAACATTTCTGGCGATCACTATTTTATTGACCCCGTCAATTTGTCCCCACATGCTGCCGGAGGCATCAAGCACCAGCATGGCACGATCATTGGGTGTTTCTTCCTGTGCGTGCGTTGTAGCGATCGACACCAATGAAAACAAAATTGCGAAAATGAATTTTTTCATTCCTCAACCTCCCTCTTACCCCGGTCAATACTAGCAAGTGGTCAAGCGTTGTACAATAGAGGCAAAAAAATCAGTCGTTTAGGCTTTCAAGCACTTCATGCTTTGGATGACATTTGGCGGGGTATGGCTCGCCAACATCCTGCATGCTAGCTTCGATTAGTTCTGCTTCAAGCCTTACCATGCCATCACCAGCAAAGATAAGATCGATGGCAATATTATTATTTTCAAGGGTGCCGGCTTCAATAGCGAGCAGTTCAAGGATATGTGTTTTGTTTTTTTGCGGGATATTTTGTGCGCTCACCCGCACCACATTTTCAAAATGGCAGCCGGTGCGCACGCGGTGGCAACATTTACCAGTATCACAATCGCCAGGCTTTTGCCCTTCTTCCCATTGATAGCGGTTGACCATCATGGCGAAAATGCGGGACTTGGGATTAAAGTCAAAATCACCCACCACCGTGACCGCATCCTGCAAATAGGCAGAAATGATGGTCAGGTCATCATGATCCTGTGCTTTTAGTTTTAATCCTTTTCCCATTTGGTTTCCTAAATCCCCAGATTTGCATCGCGGGTTATCTTGGCACCCACAGCGCTTAACTTTTCTACCAGACGTTCGTAGCCGCGATCAAGGTGGTAGATGCGGTTTACAAATGTCTGTCGGTCCGCGACCAGTCCGGCCAGCACCAGTGACATGGACGCCCTAAGGTCCGTCGCCATCACCGGCGCGCCAAGTAACTGCTCCACACCACGTACGATTGCGGTGGATCCGTGCATGGTTATATCAGCGCCCATTCGGCAAAGCTCCGGCACATGCATGAAGCGGTTTTCAAAAATACTTTCGTTAATCACAGACGCACTATCACACAAGGTCATCATTGCCATCAGCTGCGCCTGCATATCTGTTGGAAAACCAGGATAGGGCTGAGTTGTGACATCGACACCTTTGATTTTTTCACTACCAAGGGTCACAATTACCCCGCCATCGGTTTCTTTAAATTCGACGCCCGCTTCTTTCAAAACACCAACCGTGCCTGTCATAACCTCAATAAGATTGTCGCCCATAAGCTCCAGCTCCCCGCGGGTCATGGCGGCTGCTATGGCATAGCTTCCGGCTTCGATCCGGTCGGGCATTACGGCATACTCTGTGCCATGCAAGGTTTCCACACCGGTGACGGTCAGTGTTCGGGTGCCTATGCCTTCGATTTTTGCGCCCATGGCATTTAGACAGTTAGCGAGGTCGGCGATTTCTGGCTCGCGTGCCGCATTTTCTATGACGGTTTCACCGCTGGCAAGCGTTGCGGCCATCAGGATGTTTTCGGTGGCGCCCACGGAAACCGTTGGAAAATGAACCTTGCCGCCCGTGAGCCGCCCGTCTGGTGCCACGGCACGCACATAGCCTTCCTCGAGCTCAATTTTCGCGCCCATGGCTTCGAAGCCTTTAAGATGTAGATCAATGGGGCGGTTGCCGATAGCACATCCACCGGGCAGGGACACAGTTGCTTCTCCTTCACGGGCAAGGAGCGGCCCTAGAACCAAAATTGAAGCCCGCATTTTACGAACAATGTCGTAGGGTGCCACAGTATTCGTTATGTTTGGTGTCGTAAAGGATACGGTTCGACCATCATTTTCTGAAGTGGTTTCAACGCCATGCCCTTGCAGCAGCATGGTCAGTGTTTTGATATCCGCCAAATGTGGAAGGTTGGACAGGGTAAGCGTGTCTTTGGTTAATAAACTTGCGCACATCAGCGGAAGCGCGGCATTTTTAGCGCCACTGATGGGAAGCTGTCCTTCAAGGCGAAAACCGCCGGTGATCGCAAGTCTATCCAATTAATTTCCTCTAAAGTTTAGGGAGCGTAACGCCGGTCTGGCCCATATATTTACCGGCACGGCTGTTGTATGGCACTTCGCAAGGCTCGTTCCCTTCAAAAAACAGGAACTGACATGCCCCTTCATTGGCGTAAATTTTAGCGGGCAGGGGGGTGGTGTTTGAAAACTCTAGCGTCACATGACCTTCCCAGCCAGGTTCCAGTGGCGTCACGTTGACGATAATACCGCAGCGAGCATAAGTGGATTTACCCAGGCAGATCACAAGAACGTCTTCCGGAATGCGGAAATATTCAACCGTGCGGGCAAGGGCAAATGAATTTGGTGGTATGATGCAAACGTCGCCCGGACGATCAACAAAACTGTTTGATGAAAATTCCTTGGGATCAACTGTCACCGAATCTACATCGGTGAAAATTTTGAACTCGTCTGATACCCGCGCATCATATCCGTATGATGAAAGGCCATATGAAATCACGCCATTTCGTTTCTGGCGATCTTCAAACGGTTCGATCATCCCGTGGTTCTGTGCTTTTTCCCGTATCCATTTGTCTGACATTATTGCCATGTTTTACATATCCTTGGTGTCTTTATTACTTAACTTCTTGGCCTGAGCTTTGCGTCTTTTCAGATTGTCACGCAGTGCCTGCGAAAGCCGGTCCTGCTTTTCCGCTTTTTGATCAGATTTGGAATTATTTGTCTGCTTGTTCATTTAGCCTTTACTGTGTTTTAGCGAACATTATGACCTTTTTAAGGGCAAAGAAAAAAAACCGCAATTGATTCCTTAGTTTTGTCTTGCAGGAAGTGCATCATTATGGCATGTTCCGCGCCACGTTCAGGGTTTTGGACCCTGAGTCATCTCTTTTGCCGCCGTAGCTCAGTGGTAGAGCGCACCCTTGGTAAGGGTGAGGCCGAGAGTTCAATTCTCTC
>JANQJN010000096.1 GCA_028281625.1 Emcibacteraceae bacterium
TTTGCAGTTGGGGTTTGAACATCCGATGTATTGACAGCTGTCTGTGAAGATGTCGCGATGGTTTGGGCCGCCGTGATTGCTGTTACCTTTGCCTCCGGCACCGCAACCGCGGCCACGTTGATGTTTAAAGTCTGCCCTTTGGTCACGTTGTCCAGCGGTGTAGCCGCTGTAATCTCGTTTCTGACTGCTGCAGGCAAGCTATCAGGCAGCGGGATGGTTGTTTGGGGAACTGTTTTGATCACTTCGACACTGATGTCGCGGCCAAGCAGATTATTTATCGCCAATGTCTGCTGAGCAATTTGGCCAGCCGCCACGGCCTGATTTGCCGACGTACTTACTTCTTGAATAAACACATTGGAGGAAACTTGTTTCGGGGTCGTGTCCACTGGCTGATCAGTGGGCGGTGGGGCAGATCCAAATACGGTATAATTGGGTGCTGATGTGGGCAGTGGCAGGTTATCCAGCTTCTCGCCAATCTCCCGTGCGATCCGCTCCGCACGATAAAGCGTAGTTGCGTTATATTGGGAACGTATATCCTCAAGGGGTTGTTGCGGGGTTACCGGGGAGGCGCTTGGTGGAACCTGCGTCTGTGCCTGCCCAAGATCTGTAAGTGTGAGTGAAACTGGAATAGTAGTCAGCTGCGTCTTTCCCTCTTCAGTTTCCACCTGCCTGTTAATTTCCGCTTTTATTTCCTTGTCGATGGTTATCACTCTGAGATCAAGCTGCTCTTCCTGTTGCAGCTTCTTGAATTCTTCAACGTGACTTCTTTCCACGTGTACAAGATATGTTCCCAGATCCGACTGGATAATTGTGCGGCCGTCCCCATCCTGACCACTTACGGTCGCCTGAAAATGACTGCCAGCGTCCAGCTTCGAAAGCGTGGATGCAAGTGTTACCGCGGGATCATGTTGGGAGACCTGTTTCTCCTGTTCCGCTTCCGCGGCTTGTTTTCCAGACTGCTGTTCAGCGGTTTGATTGTTGGGCGTATTTTGGTCGGACGCCGCGTTAAGCCGATTGACGCGGGAATTGCTATCCTGCGTTGGAACGTCGGGGGGCGGCTGCGTAATTTCACTCATTTCATTGTTCCGGCCAAAAGTGAAGTTATGGGCTTTAACTTTACATCAGATCAAAGCTTCTTAGCAATTGCTATCACATCCTCGCCTGCCGTACTCTGCGGGTATCTGCTCAGCAGCGGAAGTTGCGCTCGAATTGCATTGGCGACATGCTTGTCGCGATGAATTACTCCAAGCAACTTAGGTGATATGTTAAGGAAATTCTGGCACACTTTCTGGATCTTGTCGAAGGCACGCCGACCTTCATTCTGATCTTCAACCATGTTGACGACAATTTCAATTTCGGCATCATTATTGCGCATGTTGTGAAGTTTGATAAATGCATAAGCATCAGTAAGCGATGTTGGGTCGGCGGTGATCACCACAATCACCTTGTCCGACGCCCGAGCCAGGGTCATGACGGAGTTTTCAACACCGGCTCCAAGATCCATTACCGTGTAGTCATACTCCTGCGCCAGATTACAAATGCGGGCACCCAGATCAATCAGGCGCTCCATTTTAAGGGATGCCAGCGCACCGCTGCCGGACTGTCCGGAAATAATATCAAAATTAAGACCTGATTGTGATTGAGGATATATTGCTTCCTCCAACGTAATTTGATTTGCAATGACCTCACCAAGGTCATGTTCCGGCATCAGCCCAAGCTGAATATCAATATTGGCCAGACCAAAGTCACAATCAAACAATAGTGCTTTTTTACCACGTTGAGAAAGTGCATGGCATAGCGTGGTTGCAAACCATGTTTTGCCTACACCTCCTTTACCGGAGGCGATGGTGACAAGATTTTGATCAAAGTCCTGAGAACTGTCATTCAAACTATTCATCGTTTCCGTCTCTTTCAAAAGTGATATTGTTCTTTTCTGGTATTCTAGTGAGCAACTTGGCCAGCTTTAAGGCGTCCAGTCTTTCAATGCCATCGCCCAGGTACGGCGTAATGCCAACGCCGGCGAAAGCCATCTTGCCATGCTCGGCAATGGTAAGCATGCTTGCGTAACGTCGGGCCACATCGATTTTTGTTGTAATGAACCTTTTAATGCCCAGTGCGGCATATGTTTCACTGATTTCCCGCGCCTCGTAAGGATCCATGCCTGCCGGCGCTATCAGGATCGCTTCAACATCTGTTGCTGATAAAAAGCCATGCAATTCGGACATTTCCTTGGCACTATATGGATTATATCCCATTGAATCGATCAGGATGACATCAGCTTTTTTGCTGGCATTGTCGATTGCAACCACAAGGTCATCTGGCTTTTCTGCCTCTGTCAGGTCTGTTTTTAGCACACTGGCGTATCCTTCAAGCTGTGCGACGCCGCCCGTTCGGTACACATCTGTTGTAATCAGTCCTACCATTTTTCCAGAAAGCAAAAACTGACTGGCGAGCTTAGCGGTGGTGATTGTTTTGCCGGCACCGGGCGGTCCGACAAACATAATCGGGCGGGGTGGGACCGCATCGGTAATGGGCTCAAAATGATACATGCTGTCCAGTGCGGATGCGAGAGTAAGCTCCGGGGTTTCACATTCAAGTGACTGCCCGAGATCAAGCAGTTTCAGCTTAATGCTATCTGCCAGACCGTGGTGACTTAAACTTGAAACCAGATCCAGACTTTCACTGGCGAGATACTCTTCTTCAAGTTCACGTAGTGATTTGTTGACGGGTGCTGACTTGGGTTTTGGTGCTGGTGCAACATGAGGATTAACACGCGGCGCGGGGGTCTCGATCGCAGCAGTGACTTTCGCGATTTTATCGCCATCGATCTCCTGCTCTGTGGTATCGATAATCACAGCGTCATCGCCCAGTGATTTTCGCACCAGTTTTAAAGCTTCTTCCATGCTTGGCGCACTAAAGATCTTAAGCTTCATGTGTTAAGTCCCTATTATTTCTCAAAATAATTTTCACTTATAGCAACATAATTGTCAAAAAGCACCAAAAGTGTATGCGATTAAATCTGCCCTAAAGTTTTGATTTTTACTTTTGGATGAATTTCATTTTGGGAAAGAACAACGGTTGCGGGCCGGAAACGCTCAACGATGGAACGGACATACGGTCGGATCATCGGGCTTGTCAGTAGAACCGGCAGCTCACCTGAATGGGCCTGATCTTCAAAAGTCATGCGTACAAGACCAATAAACTCCTGCAACTGGCTGGGTGCCATGGCAAGCTGCTTTTCTTCGCCTTGTCCAACCAGGCTTTCGAGGAAATTCTGCTCCCATTCTGGTGACATGTTGATCAGCGCCACCACACCGTCGGAGTCAGCATTTTCATGACTGATCTGACGCGCAAGGCGCGTACGCACATGTTCTGTGACCATGACGATATTTTGCGTATAGCCGCTGGCCTCTGAAATTCCTTCCATGATGGTTGGTAAGTCACGGATTGAAATCCGCTCACTAAGCAGGTTTTGTAAAATACGCTGAACTCCACTTTGGGAAATTTGGGTTGGGATCAGATCAGATACCAGTTTCTGATGTTCTGTGGGCAGATCATCCAGAAGTTTCTGAACTTCAGCATAAGATAGAAGCTCAGACATATTGTCCTTGATCACTTCAGTAATGTGGGTGGTGATAACGGTAGAAGCGTCGACAACGGTATAACCACGGAAGGATGCTTCCTCTTTCATACTTGCATCTACCCACACGGCTGGAAGGCCAAAGGCTGGCTCCGTAGTGGCTTCGCCCTGAAGGGCCACTTCTTCACCGCGCGGATCCATGACCATCAGCATATTGGGGCGAATATCACCTCGGCCAGCTTCTGTTTCCTTAAGACGGATCACATAAGAGTTAGCCGGAAGCTGCATGTTATCAAGGATCCGCACTGATGGCATAACGAAGCCCATTTCTGATGCCATCTGGCGGCGAAGCGCTTTGATTTGGTCAGTAAGGCGAACACCCGTTTCATCATTAATCAGTGAAAGTAGGCTATAACCGAGCTCAAGACGGATCGGATCAATGACAAGCGCGGTTGTTATCGGCTCTTCTACCGGTTCTGCTTCCTTGACCTGTTCTTCAATGGCAAGCTGCTCAGCCACTTGTTCTTCGGCCACCTGTTTGCGCGCCATAGTGACACCAATTGTGGTAAGAACCGCGGCGAAAAAGGCAAACGGAAGAAATGGTAGGCCAGGCAATATGGAAAGGCAGCCCAGAAGTCCAGCGCCCACATACATGGCCCGTGGATGGCTTGAGAGCTGGCCGAAAAGCGCAACGTTGGTTTTTCCGGTGATGCCGGCTTTGGTAATAAGAAGGCCGGCAGCAAGGGAGACGATCAGCGCAGGGATCTGGCTTACAAGACCATCACCAATGGTCAGCAACGTATATGCGTTGGCCGCTTCATTAAAGGACATCCCCACTTGTGCAACGCCTATGATGATACCACCGATGATATTGATGAAAGTGATCATCAGGCCGGCGATGGCATCACCACGTACATATTTCGCTGCCCCGTCCATAGCGCCAAAGAAGGTGCTTTCATCTTCCAGATTTTTACGTCTGGAGCGGGCCTCGTCTTCATCAATTAGCCCCGACGAAAGATCGGCATCAATGGCCATTTGTTTACCAGGCATGGCATCAAGGCTAAATCGGGCCGCCACTTCGGCGATACGGCCGGAACCTTTGGTAATCACCATGAAGTTAACGATCAGCAGGATCGAAAACACAATGATACCGATGATGTAACTTCCGCCGATCACAAGGGATCCCAGCGCACCAATAAGATTACCGGCGGCATCTTGTCCCGTGTGGCCTTCGGTAAGAATAAGTCGCGTTGACGCCACGTTGAGCGATAATCGGATCATGGTTGATATCAGCAGGACTGTCGGAAACGCGTTGAATTCAAGCGGCTTTTCGATAAATAGACAGGTCATCAGAACCATAATCGAAAAGGTAATAGAAATGGTCAGACTAAAATCCAATAGCCAGGGTGGAAGCGGCAAGAACAAGGCTGTTAGAATACAGACAACGCCAATCGCCATCATAATATCAGAACGACCAGTGAAGATGCTGGTGCCGCCACCTAAGGCGTTATTTGCGGACGTATCGCTCATTTAGTTTCGCTGTTCCACATTAAAGAGAATTCGGTTGCCCGTCACCCGGGCTTGGTACATTTACGCCTTCAGACATATAGATGTTTAACTTGTTACGCAGTGTTCTAATTGAAATTCCCAGAATATTCGCCGCATGGGTTCTGTTGCCCAGGCAATGTTTCAGGGTATCAATAATCAGATCCCGTTCCACATCAGATACCGTTTTTCCAACCATACTTGACGTGGAAACCGGTTCTGCACCGTCCGGCACATTCCCTTTTTGCGTCTGGCTCTGAATTTCAATATGCGGTTTGCCATCAGGAAGTAAAATATCATGCTTGCTGATTTCAGTGCCTGTGGTCAGGAGCACAGCGCGATGCACAGTATTTTCAAGCTCTCGCACATTGCCTGGCCAGCCATGGTTGATCAGTACCTGCATGGCATCGTCGGAAATGTCCTTTTCACTGATCGCGTTAAATTCGGCATATTTCTTGGCAAAATGTTTACACAGGATCCGGATGTCTTCGGGTCGCTCGCGAAGCGGCGGAATATTCAGATTAACCACATTCAGACGAAAATGAAGGTCTTCCCTAAAACGACCGGCCTTTACTTCTTCGGCCAGATCGCGGTTTGATGTGGCCAGGATCCGGATATTCACCTTAACTGGACCACTGCCGCCAACCCGGTCAATTTCACGTTCTTGGATAGCACGCAGAAGTTTTGCCTGCAGCCGGATATCCATCTCGCTGATTTCATCGAGGAAGAGTGTTCCGCCATCCGCTTCTTCAAATTTACCGATCCGGCGTGCGACTGCACCGGTAAAGGAACCCTTTTCGTGACCGAATAGCTCGGATTCAAGCAGATTTTCTGGAATGGCCGCGCAGTTGACGCTGACGAATGGTTTGTTCGCGCGGCGACTTTTACTGTGCACATACCTTGCCATTACTTCTTTACCGGTTCCACTTTCACCCGTGATCATGATGCTGGCTTCACTTGGCGCGATTTGATCGGCAAGGCTCACTACCTGCATCATTACACGGTCACGATAAATAAATTCGTGATCGTCTGTGGAAATAGCGGTCAGAACCGCGGCGATCAGCTCTGGATCCGGGGGCAGGGGTATATATTCCTTAGCGCCCGCGCGGATGGCCGCAACAGCTTCATCTGAATCGTTACCCACGCCGCATGCTACGACCGGTGTTGAGATGCGCTCTATTGAGAGTTGTTCAATTAGACCTTTAATATCAAGCTTTACGTCGACCATTAAAAGATCGGCACCTTTTGAACGGATAAGCTTCAACGCCGTATCAATATCTGCCGCATGGGTCACACTGGCGCCATTGTTAATGGCGATTTTGGACGCGGTTCCGAGTTGATCCTGTAAAGATCCGACGATGATCAGACGCATTTAAATATTCCTGTCTTATTAGTCAAAATACGTAATTCTTTGGTACTGCGGCAGCATGGCATTAAGCTGAACTTCAAGCCGCCTTGGGTTTTCTTCCCGCGCGATGGATAATACACCCACCATATTGAGCGAGTTCATCACAGACTCGTTTTGATAGTTTCGCTCAGCTTTACTGGCAAGAGGGAGTAAAATCATATGTGCAAGCACCGCACCGTAAAATGTGGTCAGCAGGGCTACCTGCATCGCGGGGCCAATGGTACTTGGATCGCTCAGATTTCCCAGCATCTGCACAAGACCAATCAATGTCCCGATCAATCCCATGGCTGGTGCGACTTCAGCCGCCCGCCTAAGCAAATCGACGCTTTTTGATTGGATGCTTTGGGTTGAGTTAATTTCCTGTTGCATCACTTTTTCAATATCGTCCGGCTTGGTGCCATCAACCGTTAAATTGAGCCCTTTTTGCAAGAAAGGCTCACTATTCAGACCTTTGGCCACATTAGCCATGGCGAGGATGCCTTCTGAACGCGCGCGTTCGGCGATCTGGATCATTGATGTGCCAACCTCACGTGCATCATGGGGCTTATAAGCCAGCATTTTCATCAGTGCGCTGGGTATGTTCTTTAGATCCTTTAGGGAAAAACTCACCACCGTGATGGCGATGGTACCAGCCACCACAATCAAGATAGAGGGCGGATTCAAGAACGCAAGTGGTGTACCGCCAATCATGATGGCAGATATCACCAGGACAAAACCTAAAACGATTCCAAGAAGTGTAACCAAAATATCACCTAGTCTTCTATTTTAATAATTTCCGTCATGGTTATGCCCAGCTTTTCTTCTACCAATACTACTTCTCCACGGGCGACTAACCGGTTATTAACGAAAATATCAACCGCTTCTCCAACTTTTCGGTCCAATTCCAGAACCGCTCCCGGGCCCAATTGCAGAAGCTTGGAAACTTGTAAATTTGTTTTTCCAAGTACTGCAGACACCCTGACGGGAACGTCATAAATCGCTTCAAGGCTTACATCAGTGGGGGTTCCTCCTGCGTCAGTTCCTGCTGCTGCAGTATCCCCTTGATCTTCTAATTCCTGCCAGTCGACATTTTCTGTATCAGACATTAGCATTTTGTCCTTAATTTTTAGTTAGCTACGGCAACATTGCCTTTATTTCTTTTTTACTAAGTTATTCAAATATAACTTTTAATTCTCTGGATACTCTGGTAATTCCACGTCCTCAGTCGGTGATGCCTCTGTGGTCGCTGGTGCTTCCAGGAATAACGCAACTGTTTCCTCGATCGAACGCATTAATTCTTCAAAATCACGCTCTGCGCCGCCATCAATCCATTCCACCCTGCAGTCACTGACATTGCTCATGGGTTCGCTGATGAGAACAACCTGTCCGTGGTAGTCGCTGGTGGTTTGTAGTGTATCTATTTTTCTGCGCAAAAGAGGTAGGATCTGTTCGTCAACGCGAATGACCATACGTGGTTCAAGCGGGTTGTTTCTCATACAGTCCTGGACCAGAGCTTCTATCTCTTTTAGTGGTGTTTCAGAAACAATTGCAGGTGCAAGCTTCTTAATGATTGCCATCACCAGCATGGTCGCGTTTTTCTCCATGGATGCGACTTGTTCGTCATGACGGGCCATCATCACATCTAGAGCGTTTTTAACATCCTGTAAAATCAGCTCGCAGCTTTTTTCAATGGATTGCTGCGCATCCGTTGCGCCCTGTGCTCTGCCTTCTTCAAATGCATCGTCGTGAAGTTTCTGCATTTTATTGGTGTAGGTCATGCCGGAGCCGTCGCCGGAAAAATCGTTATCAAATGTAAATTTTACTGTTTCCATGATAGTTCCTAGTAAATGAGCTCGTCTTCGCCCTTGTTGTCGGACAGAATAATCTCGCCGGCGTCAGCAAGGTCCTTTGCGACGGTTACAATTTCCATCTGCGCCTCATCAACATCTTTAAGTTTTACTGGGCCCATAGCTTCCATATCTTCTTTAAGGATTTTTGCGGCGCGCTCCGACATGTTGCTAAAGAACAGATCACGAATTTTATCTGATGCACCCTTCATGGCGAGGCCGAGACGGTCCTTATCGATGTTTCTAAGCAGCGTTTGCGCGCCCGTTGCATCCAGCTTCTGTAAATCTTCAAAGGTAAACATGAGCGCACGGATGCGTTCAGCACTTTCCCTGTTTCGATCTTCCAGAGCGGTGAGGAACCGTGCTTCCGATGAACGGTCAAGGAAGTTAAAGATTTCAGCGATGGTTTCATGGCTGTCTTTGCGGCTGGTGCGCGCCAGATTGTTCATAAATTCGACCCGCAATGTGCTTTCCACTTTATCCAGAATATCTTTTTGAACCGGCTCCATTTTCAGCATGCGATTGATCACTTCCATGGCAAATTCGTCAGGTAGCACACTCAGTACGGCCGAAGCGTGCTCTGGCTTAATTTTTGACAAGATTACCGACACCGTTTGTGGATATTCATTCTTCAAATATGTGGCGAGAACCACTTCATTGACGTTACCAAGTTTGTCCCACATGGTGCGTCCGGCGGGCCCTCTTATCTCATCCATAATTTGCGAGACGCGATCTTCAGGGAGCATCTTGCCAAGCAGACGTTCGGTGTTATCAAAGCTCCCGGTTAGGGATCCAACAGAGGAAACACCATTGGCAAATTCAAGGAATAGCTCTTCCACCACATCGGCCTCGACAGTACCCAGTGATGACATGGCAAGGGAAAGCTCTTTAATCTCTTCGTCATCCAGCAGCTCCCAGATCATAGCGCCATGGTCTTCACCCAGTGCAATCATCAGCGCTGCGGCTTTGTCGTATGAATTTAAATCCTGTATTCTTGTAATGCTTGCCACTTTATATTACCCGTATAACCAGCTTCTGACCACGGCAACGGATTCGTCCGGATGCCTCTCTACCAGCTCACCCACTTTTTTGAGCGTGGTGGCTTGAATTTTTCCTTCAACGGCTGCAACGTCAATGGCTGCTTCCATTCCATGTTGCTGCGCAACTTCACGGGCGGATACTCTATTTTCACCTCTCATAGGAACCTGGAAATGCGTTTCTTCGGTTGCCGGCGGAGCGAGCGCTTGTTGTGGCTGGTTTGGATCTTGTTGATGATGATGAACATGGTGTATTTGTTGTGGTGCACCGGTCGCACCTGGTGCAACGGCACCTTGAATTTGGTTAGTACCCTGTCCTCTTGCACTGTCACCGTCCTGTGCTGTCGTCATATATTTAATGAGCGGTCGAATACCAAACAGGATCAGCAGGACAAAGACGATAAAGGCTGTCACTGTTTCCGCAATAGCCAATGGATCCAGATTTTGCATATTGATTAGGCCTTCTTCCACGAACTCTTCACCAAAATCAATCGGTGCAAATTGCATATTCACGACGCTCACCGTGTCGCCACGAAGTTCATCAAAGCCCATGGCAGATTTCACAAGTTCTTCGATCTGAGCAAGTTCTTCATCAGAACGCGGTTCATACACGGGCTGCGTTTCTGTACCATCGGCAGCAAGACCTCCACCAGTATATCGTCCGTCAACCAGTACGGCTACAGACAGTCGTTCTACACCGCCGGCTTCATTGATCTCCGTACTGATTGTTTTGGAAACATTAAAGTTTGTGGTTTCACTAGATTGTTGTGTTGTGTTCTGGCTTGCGATCTCTGGCCCGGTGTCTGTTTGAATGCCAGCGTTGGGCAGGTTGTTTGCTACAGAGATGGCTTCCTCATCCTGGGCCTGATTTTGTGTGTCAGAACTTGACGACTCCGTAACCGTGGTCGCAATTGGGACAGCACCATCCGGATCGAAAACTTCTGAATTACTGGTGGTACGGCTCATGTCCAGTTCAGCGGTAACTTCCGCTCTTACTTTTCCAAGGCCAACGGTTTTACTAATCAATTCCTCGATCTGTGCGCGAAGGCGATTTTCAAGGGAAATTTTCTTTTCTTCAATGGAATTGGCGAGGGATCCGATTTCACTTTCCGACGCACCGCGTGCAAGCAATGTGCCCTGCTGATCTACTATTGAAATGCTTTCCTGGCTAAGTTCTGGGACAGCCGCAGCAACAAGATTCTGAATGGCAACAATTTGGCCACGCCCCAGACGACCACCACGTGTTTTTATAAATATGGAGGCTGATCCCTGACTGTCCTGATTGCTAAAGAGGCGGCGTTGAGGGAGGACAAGATGAACGCGGGAACTTGAAATCTGTTCAATGGAATTAATGGTTCTTGCCAGTTCGCCTTCAAGTGCGCGTAGCCGGTTGATGTTCTGTACAAAACTTGTGGTTCCAAGATTATCCTGGCTATCGAACAGTTCGTAGCCAACCGATCCGCCGGTTACAAGACCATCCGCAGCATATTGCATGCGAAGGCGGCTAACTTGATCCTGTGGAACGAGCAATGTACTGCCATCACCAACCATTTCAAATGGGATATTGTTTGCTTCCAGATCCTGCACGATTTGCGCGCTGTCATTGACATCAAGTCCGCTGAAGAGCAGTGCCATATTTGGCGTTGTAATGCGCATTGCTAAAAAGGAAATTACGCCAATTGTAATGAGGGCTACTGTTGCCATCGCCGCCAGTCTGGGCGCACCAAGAGTCCTGAAGAATTCTGCTAAACCATTCACTATATTAATCCCTTGATAGTGATTTAACAGATAGGACCCCTTCTGTGTATCTATCTGATTCTTACGAAAATTTTAGTTCAAGCACATTCTTGCTCAAGCTTAACTAATCTGACCATACACGCACTTTAGTAAACAGAAAGTTAATACTAGGCAGATATTGCCTAGTTTAATTTTTTTTGCAAGATGCTTCGATGAAAATAATGCGGTTTTAGCGAAAAAAGGCACTATTTTGTAATCTATGATTGTATCGTTGATTCGTATGAATCGTTTAAGTATTAAAAAAGCCGCGAACAAAAAAATTCGCGGCTTTGAAATTTTTGAATTGGGATTTCTGACTAATCAGTGACTCTTCATCTTTGTTTTGTCTTGACGGTAATCCTGTACCCGTGTTGTGCGAAGTCCAAGTAGCCCATCTTCGTCAATCGCACGTTGCCAGGAAAGAAATTCTTCGACTGAAAGTGTGTATTTTCTACAGGCATCCTCCAAGGATAAAAGCCCACCCCTTACAGCAGCAACAACCTCGGCTTTGCGTCTGACAACCCATCTTTTGGTGTCTGTCGGCGGTAAGTCCTTCAAGGTTAACTGCTCACCAGTTGGCCCAACAACTGAATCTTTTTCTACCATATCTTTAATACTCATTTTACGCTTATTCTCCGGTACTTGTTTAAACGATCACAGAATATGCGAAGCATGTAAAAATATGATTAATGAACAGCGTAAATTTGAACTAAATGATGGATAAAATTTTATCATATCCCGTTTTGGTACAAAAAAAGCCCGCTAAATAACTAGCGGGCTTTTTATTTAAGATCTTGAATACTAACGTTTAATTCTGTTTAGCTCGTCAAGCATCTCATCTGCAGTGGTGATGATTTTTGTACTCGCAGAAAATGCGCGCTGCACCGTAATTAGGTTGGTAAATTCCTCCGCGAGGTCAACGGTTGATGCCTCAAGCGTTGATGGGGCCACCAGACCGGCACCACCCTGTCCAGCAAGTTTTAGGTCACCTTCACCAGAAGCATCAGAAATTGTATAGCTGTTTCCTTGACGGCGGGTCAGGCCATCCGGGTTCTGGAATGTGGAAATTGGCAGGATAAACACATCCCTTGCCAGTCCATTGTTAAAGAGCGCGGTAATCACTCCCTCTTCATTGGCGGACACACCGATCACACTACCAAATTTGGCACCGTTGGCTGTCGATGAAATCACGGTCGATTCACCAGCAAACTGGGAAATACCATCACTTTGGCCGTCTGTACCAAGGTTAAATGTGATGGTTCCTGGATCTGCACCGCCAGCCCAGTTCACAGCGAGTGGGGCGAGTAGAGCGGCAGATGTACCAGAGGTATCAATAGTACCGTCACCATTGAAGGCAATCTGACCGGCTGCAATCTGACCAGTACCGGCAACCAATGCGGAGGATACATCAGCGGCCGGGCTTACGAAGATTTCAGCGTTCCAGAGGTTATCAGATTGCTTCAGGGCGGCGAAGGTCACTGTGTGAATGCCACCGAACGCATCATAAACCTGAATATTGGTTTGGAAATCAGGCGCTGTACCTTGGGTTGCGGGAATGATACCCGCTGAAATATCGGCGTCATACCCTGCCATGGAACCAGCCGCGGTTGCATTATTATATGTTGCGCCAGTGACCGCAGCGCTTAGAGGTTGTGATGATTGCAAGTTGGCACGGATGGCTACGTCAGTTGTCGCTTCCGCTGTAATGGTGAAGTTCGATACGTTAATCGCCGTCAGGTTATCCACGTTCACGGTAGGAACGTTCCCCGCTGAATCCAATGCATAGCCTTGAAGATAAAGCCCCGCAGTATTTTGCAGATAGCCTTCGTCATCTGGTGTAAATGAACCAGCACGGGTGAATGATATTGTTGCGTCAGCATTCTGGGAGTCGACTTGGTTTGAGACGACGAAGAAACCTGCGCCGTCGATACTGAGGTCGGTAGCTGACGTAGAACCCTGCAAAAGGCCTTGGTGACTTATCAGTGCTTGTGGCTTAGCGATCACGCCGCCTGGTGAATAGGATGCTGTGGAATTTGATTCCGTTACGAGCGATGAAAACTTTGCTTCGGTGCCTTTATAACCCACAGTATTAATGTTCACGATGTTGTCAGAAATCATACCCATGGCGCTACTGTTAGCCGCCAGTCCGGACACTCCGGAAAATAGTGATGCGTAAAGTGACATTTCGGTACTCCTTTTCTATATGTATGTCTTTAATATTGGAGACATTAATCCAATAATTTGTTTGTGCGTTTCACGCGTCATTCAGTACCGTTTTCTGCAGGTAGTGGTTCTTGTTCAAACTGTCTCACCGCGAGAACGTCCCGTGGCGAGGTTAGAATTCCATTTGAGGATAGCAATACTTGGCCGCCAACATTTTCAATGCTTTCGACGACTCCGATTGAATAAACATTGGATGCAACATCCTCATCATTGCCGGATTTTGCTTCAATTTCCAATGAGTAAGTGCCTGGATCGGTCCCTTCCGGCGCGTGCCAGACAAATTCGTGAATGCCTGCTGCAAGCGAACCATTTACGGTATCAACAAGCAGACCATTTTCATCTTTGATTATCAATTTTGTGGAACTGGTTGATGCTTCAAGCAAATATTCCCAGGTGGCAGTGCCATCATCTGACAGGCCAGCTTTGTTGGTTCCAATGGTTACTTCTTTGCCCAGATAGTCGACAGCATTACCATTTTCAAGCGCTTTGTTCTGTGCGACTATCGCTTCCAGGTTCTTATTGGTGGCAATGGATTGTTCCACGCCTGTAAAGGCAACAAGTTGCTGGGTAAACTGGTTGCTATCCATTGGTGCAAGTGGGTCCTGATATTGCAGCTGTGTGGTCAGCAAATGAAGGAAGTTGTCAAAATCTTTGGCAAGCGTCGCTGCAGACTGATTTGCCTGTGTCGTTGCTTCCTGTCCTGTAATTGCGCCAATATCCATTATACGTCCTTTAATTACACACTAATATCCACTGCCTGATCAGAATAGCCCATACTGACCTGTTGTATGGTCTCACTTAAGATGGTCTGATCCAGTAATTCATTGTTCTCTGATTGATTGCCGGTGTTGGTAAACTGCCCGTCTGCGTTCTGGCCGCCCTGCTTCATCAGCGAGAAGTTTAAGTTTTTGTGGGCCATGTTGATCCCAGCGTCCTGCAGTGCTTTTTCAAGGGCACTTTGATCACGCTGTAGCATTGCCAAAGTTCTTTCGTTTTCCACGACCATGGACGCCTGCATTTTTCCGTCGGCCGCAAATTCAAGCCTTATATCCACTTGGCCAAGTTCAGCCGGGTGCAATCGGATGCTGAAGTTATTCTGGCCATTTACAATGTGACGATTTATGGCAACGGTAATTTGCTCATTGATCATGCGGGTCATGGCCGGGGTATCGGTCTTCATTGTCGTCGGCATGCTGCTTGAGAGTTTTTGTAAGGATACATCCTGGACACTTAGGAGGCTGCTTGTTGCCATTTGACCTGATGCGGTTGTTGGCTGGCTTAAGAGCGGCGCAGGCTCTGATCTTTGTCCAGTTGCTCCAAGATCCAGCTGAATATCGCTTTTAAATGCATTGGCCAATTGAGTTGTTGCTGAAGGTGCCTGTCCGGTATTTGCATTAGCGGCGGCACCAGTTGATTGGCTGTTTGAAGTGCTAGACGCCGATCCAGCTGACTTTGATGCTGACTTATTTGCAGCGGTTGTCACTTTGGTTACGCTGTTTTGCTGATTAGTGATCGGATTTGGAACAGGCGCAACCGGTACTGTTCTCGTCGCTTCGATTGCCACTGTTTCTGTCGGGAGCTTTTTCTCAAAAACAGCCTCGTCTGGGATCGGATTTTCGGTATCCACCTTCACGACTGGAGTATCTGCATTTGTTTGCAATACTTGTTTCTGATCAACTGCCGCATTGACCGGTACTCCATTGTCCGTTGTTGTCTGTGTTTGTTCCGCTGGTTGGGAAATAGCGGTATTTGTAATGACGTCTACCTGCTGCGTGGTAGCGGCAGCTGAGGTCGGAGCGGCCGGGTTATTCCCAGCTGGAGCATCCTGAACAGTTTGTTCGCCGCTCGTAGGATCGGTGATCAATGTTGGTGCGGCCGGGTTTGCAGGATTGTTAACAACGTTGGTAATTTTTTCAGCTGTTGTTGTCGCGGCAGCATCTGCCTTTGCTGGTGCAAGTGTTGACGTTGCGATCAGTGACGCACTCTGTTTCATTTCATCGGATTTAGAAGTCGAGCCTGTAACAGATTCAACAACAGTATTTTCTATAGAACCGTTTGGCGGTGCCGATACTTGAGGGGTAGATAGCTGATTAGCTGCATTTTGTGACTCTGTACCCGGTGTTGCTTGAGAAGCGCTTTCCTTAGTGTTTTCCACAACCGGTGCGACTACAAACTGAGATGCCTTTGAAGCGTTGACAATTGGTTTGGCGATTGCTTCAGGCTTGGTATCCTCATTTTGCGCTGGAGCGGCAATCACTTGCTGTTCTGGTGTGCTCTGGTCTTCATTAACTGGGGCTTCATTTGATGTTAGCTTTTGTGAACCACCCTCTGTTTTGCTTTCACCAGATGTATTTCTACTTTCGCGGCTTTCATTGGCTTGATTTGGTTGTTCGTTCAGATGCTCGGCAAATGTTTTTTCAGAATCTTCAACATTTTTGGATGGTTCGCCGTCGCGGACACTGCGGTCGGACGCAGCAGAGTGAATGTCTGAAACATTCCTTCTTTCTGGCGCCGCCGGTCCAGCGGGAAGCTCTTTAAACAATATGTCAACACTCGTTGTCATGTATAAATTTCATCCAAATAATTTAACTCGGTCAGTTAAATGCAAAAAGCAGGCCAGTTTTATGAAAATTTCTAAGATATTGATTTTAAAGAGAAAAACAATATTAAGGATCACTAAAAAATCATCGGGGGCAAAAGATTCCCAAGCAAAATAAACAAATTTTACCCACAGAGGCTCAATATTGCCGCCCACGGAAAACCTGACAGAGTGTTCCTTAATTTTCGTACTTCTAAAAAATTGGCCCCAACCTTGCATATAACCAATGGCAAGATGAAACAGATTGCATTTTTAAAAGTGGTGTTCTTAGGATGCCCCAAATTGAAAAAGCATTTGATTTCAATAATTTAGATAGGAATGATTGTGTCGATTTACTTTAGCACATTTAAACACTTAGAAACTTTCAAGCGGAATCGGTTGCACCCTTTTTACCGCTTGGGGCAACAGTTGCCTATCAGTAAATATTCAAGAAGTATGGATTGGAGGTCGGTTTCATGACCATAAGCGCAATCATCAATAATTCGTTGACTGGACTATTTACCAGTCAGACTGCTCTAAAAACGATTACGGACAATGTTTCCAACGTAAACACGGAAGGGTATGCGAGGAAAGTTGTTAGATTGGACCCGCGTCTCACTGGCTCGCAAGGCGCGGGTGTTGAAATTTCCGGAATTGAACGCGTCGTAGACAAGTTTCTCGTCAAATCAACCTACGAAACTCAGGGTCAGGCATCTCGTTATGAGCTTGAGAATACTTTCCATTCCCGGATGCAGGCACTCCTTGGTCGCCCGGATGTTAACAGCTCACTCAGTGGCAAGATCAATGATGTGTTTAATTCGATGTCAGAACTTGCGCTAAACCCACTTTCAACCATATTGAAGGAATCTGTTGTTTCGCGCATTGATGCGTTCGGTGATGAGATCGGAATGCTTGCAGAAAATATTCAAGTGATGCGGCTTGATGCCAGTACGCAGATCGCTGAAACGGTGGAGAAGATTAATGGGTTATTGGAACGGATTGATTTTCTTAATCCGCTGATTGTTAAGGAAACCGTAGCGAGCGGGGATGCGGGCTCATTGATGGAGCAGCGGTCTCAGGCCTTAAGCGATCTATCGGAACTGATCGATATTAATATTATTGATTCCGGTAATAACAAAATAGATATCAGCACCAAATCTGGCCTTTATTTACTTGGTAATACCCGCCGTGAATTACAGTATAACTCGCCAGGGGTCGTGTCATCGTCCACTCCATTTCCTCCCATTTCACTTTATGATGTGGATCCAACAACTGGATCACTTTCGACCACTGGTCTTACTTTAGATGAGAATGTTGCATCAGGTGAGCTGTTTGGTCTTTTAAATATTCGTGATACTGAGCTCGTTGCAATGTCAGAAGAGCTCGGCTCTCTTGCCAGCAGCGTTATGAATGAATTCAACCGGGTTCATAATGAGAATGTCGCGGCACCACCACCCAACTTTTTGACAGGTTCTAATACTGGGATGGGAAGTGCGGATCCTCATTATTTCACTGGTGAGACAATTTTTGCGGTAACCGACAGTGCAGGAAACTTGGTTAACAGCGTTACAATTGATTTTGGTGTTATTGGAACAAATTTCGCGGATGTAATAACAGCAGTTAACGCGGGATTAGGCGGTGATGGCTCCCTATCTCTGAATAGTGGTTCGTTAACTTTTGCAGCGGCTAGCGGAACTAACGGTGTGTCAATCTCACAAGTTGCTGGAAATGAAAGTGATCGTTCTGGCAGAGGGTTTGCCGAATATTTTGGAATGAATGATTTGATTACAGCTCGCTCCAATGGCCAATATGAAACCGGGGTACAGGGCGCAGATCTCCACGGTTTTATCGGTGGCGGGACTATGCATCTGCAAATCAAGGGGAAGGGTGGTATTGATCTCGCTGAGTACACCCTGACGATCACAGCTGGTCAGACCTTCAACGATGTTATCAATGATCTGAACTCTAGTTCTCTCGGTTTTTATACCACATTTTCATTAAGTTCCACTGGCGAACTTATCTCGACCCCAAATGCGGGATTTGATTTTACCCGTGTTCATGTCCAGTCCGATGTGACATCCCGTGGGACTACAGGAACAACATTATCTGAATTTTTTGGTATTGGTAACCGCTACCTTATCGACGCGGCCTTTGATTTTGGCGTTGTTGACCGAATTGCAGACGATGTTAATCTGCTGTCACTTGCAAAATTTGATGACACAGCGCTGGTCGGTCAAACCGCAGTAAGCTTTGGTGACCAGCGCGGCGGCATCGCATTGCAGGAACTTGAAAATGAAAATGTCAATATTCGCCAGGCAGGTGGCCTTAATGCGTTTAACAGCTCCCTCGGTCAATATGCGGCGGCGGTTCTTGCTGACTTTGGTTTTCGTGCTCAACTTGCTGAAGGATTTGGTGAAGACAGCCAGATCCTTCTTGGGGAGCTAAATCAGCGAAGCCAGAGCATCTCCGGCGTTAATGTAGATGAAGAGCTCAGCAACATGATTATCTATCAAAACGCCTATGCATCTTCGGCGCGGATGCTTTCTGTCGCACAGGAACTTTTCGATGAAATTATTGGTATTGTTTAGCAGTTAGAAATAGGAAAATATTATGACACGTGTATCAAGTTTTGGACAGCAACAGGTCATGCTAAACAGCATGCTGAACAACCAGGCCCAGCTTTTTAAAGACCAAAAGCAGGTCGCATCCGGTAAGATCCACGAAACATATCAGGAATTTACCGGTGAAGTGAACACACTTTTGGGGTCTAAAAATCTTCTCGATCGCACACAAAGCTACATTGGCGCGGCTCAGCACGTCAAAAGAAATTTGGATGTGAATAATCTTCAGCTCGAAAATATTATTGGCAAGGCAGAAGACATTCGTCACGCAGTGCTCGAATCCATCGCCCAGGATCAAACCTTCGTACTTATGGACACGATCAAAGAAGGATTTAGTTCCATGATTGCGTCGCTGAATACCGATATAGGCGGTGTTCATATTTTCAGCGGTGGACGCACGGATGTTGACCCCATTGTTGGCAACGATCTTAGTGATTTAATTGCGGCGGCTTCTGCGTCGGACATGTTTCAAAATGATGGGCGCAAAGCGATCGCCAAGATCGGCACTAATACCAATATGGAATATAGCCTTCTCGCTGATGAAGTTGCGGAAGATATTTTCGCGGCCATTAAGGCCATTGCTGATTTTGATAACATTACACCGATTTCCGGGCAGCTTACGCCCGCGCAAAATACTTTTCTGGAAAGCCAGCTCGCCGTCTTCGATGCGGCTATTGAAGATTTGCGCATTATCAATTCCAGCAACGGTATGCGCTTTGGGCGAGCCGATGAGATACTCACGGAGCATCAGGAGAGGGAAAATTTTATGCTCAATTTCATTTCCGATATTGAAGATGTGAACATGGCGGAAGCCATCACCCGGGTAAACAATGACCAAATAGCCCTTGATGTTTCCTATAAACTCACGTCGGAACTCTCAAGAATGTCACTTCTGAACTTCATTTAATTTAGCCGGATTCACTTGATGTTTGCCCCAAACAGTATTATGTGACGGGCATGAGCAATGAACCTTTAAATAGCCTTGGTATCAATAAAGCGCCGGCAGACACCCGCGTTGTCGTCGCCATGTCCGGC
>JANQJN010000107.1 GCA_028281625.1 Emcibacteraceae bacterium
AGCTCAAGGAAATCATAAGCTTGCAGGATCATATAGTTAAATTCAAGGAAGGTAAGTGGGCTTTCCCGGTCAAGGCGCATTTTCACGCTTTCGAATGTAAGCATGCGGTTAATAGTAAAGTGCGGGCCGACAGTCCGAAGTAGATCAATATACATCAGTTCGTCAAGCCAGTCGGCATTATTCGGCATAATCGCGTCCGTCGGACCGTCGCCGAAGGTTAGGTACCTTTCAAAGACAGACTTGATGCCTTCCATATTTTCGTTGATTTTTTCGTATGTAAGGATCTGACGACTTTCGTCTTTGCCGCTTGGATCGCCGATTTTGGTTGTTCCACCACCCATCAGCGCAATCGGTTTATGACCACATTTTTGCAAATGACGTAGCATCATGATTTGTACCAGCGATCCTACATGCAGGCTGCTTGCGGTGCAGTCAAAGCCGATATAGGCCGGAATAATTTCCGATTGCAGACGTTTATCAAGGGCTTCCGGGTCGGTGCACTGGTGAATGAAGCCACGCTCCAACATTACCTTTAAAAATTCAGATTTGGGCGTGTAATTTTCAATCGTTTCGGTCATAATATGGTCAGTTATTTAGTTATAAAAATTATGTTCGCTCGTTTAGCACAAGTTGAGCGCAGACCAAAAGAGAAATTTAGGGGAATTTTACCATTGGCGGAAAAAAACAAAATAATAACCGCGGTTGGCATGATCAGCGGCACGTCACTAGATGGCATTGACGCATCCATCATCAAGTCAGACGGTGAAACTGTTGAGCGGACGGGAAAAGTATTTCATCGTCCTTATAAACGGGAAGAGCAGGAACTGCTCAAAGAGGCGCTCGCTGAAGCGCGCAAAGAAGGCCGCCCAACGACAGATAACCGCTTGATCAATAAAGCGGAAGCCTTGGTGAGCAAACTACATTCGGCAGTGGTCAATAACCTGCTTGCAGAAAGCAGGTTGGCCCATGAGGATATTGATATCGTTGGATTTCACGGCCAAACCATTCTTCACGGCCCTGATGAGGGCTGGACTTGGCAAATTGGTGATGGTGCGAAGCTTGCCAGATCACTGGGTATACCAGTGGTTAATGACCTGCGCAGTAATGATATGGCCCATGGCGGGGAAGGTGCACCGCTTGCCTGCATCTACCATCATGTTGTCGCCAGCCAGAATGACGTGGACTATCCCATTGCCATGCTCAACATGGGTGGGGTCGGCAACATCACCTGGATCGGCGGGCCTGATCCAGAGAAAATGCTCGCTTTTGATACAGGACCCGCAAATGCGCTACTTGATGACCTGGTACGCAGGCATACCGACCTTCCTTATGATCGCGGCGGCGAAATTTCCGCTAAAGGAATGGTGGACCGGGAAATGGTAAGCCGCTGGATGCAAAATCCTTATTTCAAGCAACCAATCCCGAAATCACTGGACCGCGATGAGTTTAATGTCGATGCGGTAAACGCACTGCCGCTTGAAGACGGCGCGGCGACACTTTGTGCATTTTCGGTGGAATGCGTGCGCGTTGCAGAAGAAATGTGCCCGGCACCGGTGAAACATTGGTATGTCTGCGGCGGTGGTGCCCATAATCCAGTGATCATGAGCATGCTTAGTGACGCGCTCGATGGATCCGTTGAACCGGTTGATGTGCTTGGCTTTGAAGGGGATTATATAGAAGCGGAAGCCTTCGCGCTGATGGCGATCAGAAAGCTTTATGATCTTCCTAACTCATTTCCGGGAACAACCGGTGTCAGTCGCCCTGTCACCGGTGGCGTGCTGAACAAGCCTTAATATCCCAGCCTCATGGTAAGATACTTGTCGACCGATTGCACCAGCGCGGGATGATGATCTTCATAAAAATGGCTCGCGCCTTCGATTTTATCATAATCAATGGTGATGCCTTTCTGCGCTTGCAGCTTTTCAACCAGTTTTTTAACCGAATCTTCGCTCACGACCGTGTCTTCAGTGCCCTGCATGATCAGGCCTGATGACGGGCAAGGGGCCAGGAAGGAAAAGTCATAAAGATTTGCCGGTGGGGAAACAGATAAAAATCCGCTGATTTCCGGGCGACGCATAAGCAACTGCATTCCGATCCATGCGCCAAATGAAAAGCCAGCAATCCAGACTTGTGGTGAATCGCGGTTTACCGTGTGTAGCCAGTCCAGCGCTGATGCGGCGTCGCTAAGCTCACCGACGCCACTGTCGTATATGCCTTCGCTTCGTCCTACCCCACGGAAGTTAAACCTAAGCACAGAAAACCCACGGCGCACGAAAGAATGATACAGATAATAGCAAATCTTGCTGTTCATATTTCCGTTAAACTGCGGATCCGCATGGAGGATCAGGGCGATGGGTGCATTTTCCTGTTTACTGGGATGGTAGCGGCCTTCTAGGCGACCTTCGGGGCCATTGATAATGACTTCTGGCATATTGGTTTTAACCTTAAAATAATTAAGTTTACTGTGGCAAAATATATGGAATAACAATACCGTATTGATGATTCCGTATTCTTATAGCATAAAACGGCAGTGAAATTTCAACTAAGAAATTGGTTTTGAACAAAATTATGGCCCGTAAAGACCCAATATACCTTGATTATAATGCCACGGCCCTCATCCGGCCGGAAGTTATTGACCTGATGGCGGAAGTGATGCGCGAAGGAGGAAATCCGTCTTCGGTGCATGCGTATGGGCGAAATGCGAAAGCGCGTCTTGAAGGCGCCCGCGCCGCCATCACCAGAGCCGTGAACTGCCGTCCGCAGATGGTGATATTTACATCCGGCGGGACGGAAGCGAACAATATGGCGGTTTTTTCCTGTCATCGAAATCGGCTAATTACCACGAGTGCTGAACATGATTCACTCAGGTCTGTGTCCGAACGATTTGAAGGTACAGTGGATGTTATAGGAGTGGATCAGGACGGTTTGGTGGATGTGGTAGCACTCAAGAAAGCTCTCGATACAGGCGGTGAAAACACAATTGTATCAATCCTTTATGCCAATAACGAAACCGGGGTGCTGCAAGATGTGAGGGTGATTTCAGAAATTGTTCATGACGCTGGTGCACTTCTTCATATTGATGCCATTCAGGCATTTGGCAAGGTGCCGCTAGACTTCTTAGATATGGGTGTGGATATGATGAGCATATCATCCCATAAAATTGGTGGACCACAAGGGGTGGGTGCGCTCATCGCCCGCGAAAAACTGCCAGTGAAATCCTTTATCCTCGGTGGTGGACAGGAACATGGTCGTCGCGGTGGCACCGAAAATATTGCCGGGGTCGCCGGCTTTGGTCTTGCTGCGTCTATGGTGCCGGAAAGCCTTGAAAAAATGAAAACGCTTCGCATCTGGCGCGATGAAATTGAATCAGATCTAAAAACTCATGCGCCTGATGTGATGTTTTTAGGCCAGGGTGCTGATCGTCTTCCCAATGTATCAACCATACATATGCCTGGAGTGATGAGCGAAACTCAGGTGATGAATTTTGACTTGGCCGGCATTTGTGTGAGCGCCGGCTCTGCCTGCTCATCTGGTAAAGTCAAGGCCTCCCATGTGGGGCTCGCCATGACTGGCGACGAAAACATCGCATCGTCCACCATCAGAATGAGCCTGGGATGGGGCAGTGAGCATAGCGACGTGGAAGCTTTCCTAACCGCATGGAAAAAGCAATATGACAAAAAACACGCTTAAGCTTCCCATTTATCTGGATTATCAAGCGACAACGCCGCTTGACCCACGGGTGCTGGACGCAATGATGCCGTATCTGACCGAACATTTTGGTAATCCACATTCGGTTGAGCATAGTTTCGGCTGGCGGGCGGAAGGTGCAGTTGAAGCTGCACGAAAACAGGTCGCAAGCCTGATTGGTGCGAGCGAAGACGAAATCATTTTTACCTCTGGTGCCACCGAAAGTAATAATCTGGCTCTGAAAGGGGTTGCCTTTGCCCACCCACCTGCAAAGAACCATATCATCACTGTAAAGACTGAACATGAGTGCGTGCTTGCCTCAGCGCGTGCGCTTGAAGGAATGGGGTTTACGGTTACTTATCTGGATGTCTGCTCTGATGGCTTGATTGATCTGGATGAACTGGCTTCGGCGATTAACGATAAAACATCGCTTGTATCCGTCATGGCAGTAAACAATGAAATTGGTGTCAGTCAGGACCTGGGGGTTATTGGTGCTCTCTGCCGCGAAAGAGGCGTTCTCTTCCACACCGATGCAGCGCAGGCGGTGGGAAAAATTCCTCTTAACGTAGACGAAATGAATATAGATGTCATGAGCATATCCGGGCACAAAATTTATGGCCCCAAGGGGATCGGTGCCATTTACGTGCGAAAGGGTACGTCTATCCTGCCGCTGCTTGATGGTGGTGGGCAGGAACAGGGGATGCGGTCAGGTACCCTTGCACCCGCTCAATGTGTCGGGCTTGGTAAAGCCTGCGGGATTGCGGCGCAGGATATGGAAGGGGACGAAGAACATATTCGTGCACTTTCATTAAAATTACTTAATGCAATAAAATCGAAACTCAATAATGTGCGGCTTAATGGTAGCGATGACTGTCGTTTTTGGGGCAACCTTAATCTGACGTTTGATGGCGTAAAAAGTGATCTTTTGGTCGCTGATCTTAAGGATATTGCCGTTTCCACGGGCTCGGCCTGCTCATCGGCGACACAAAAGTCGTCGTATGTACTGGAAGCGATTGGTCATACCCGCGAAGAAGTCGACGCATCGATCCGCATTGGTATTGGTCGCATGACCACAGAAGAAGAGATTGACTATGCCGCCCAGCATATTATTAAGTGCGTGCAAAATTTATCTTAAGAGTAATTCAGGAACAGGGTATGGATGATAATTTTTCCTTAGCATCAGAAGTTTGCAAAAACTGCGGCCTTTGCTGCAGTGGGGCGCTTTTTGGCAATGCACCGCTCCAGGAAGGGGAAGAAACGCTTGCTACCGAGCTTGGTATCAAACCAGTGGTTGATGAGGATGGTTCTGGTGCGTTCAATCTGCCGTGCCCGCATCTTGATGGCACGGCCTGCTCCATCTATCCTGATCGGCTTCATGTATGCGGGGATTATCACTGCCTGCTATCTAGCAGCGTTCTTGAGGGCGAAACGTCATATGAAGACGCCGTGAATTATGTAGAGAGCGCCAAGGAGCAAGCGGAATGGCTGATAGAAAATGCAGCTTATAAAAATTTAAAACAAGGTGAGGGACTGACCCTCAGCGATTATCAGGCGTTTTTCAAAGCCGAGTATGACGAAGGACAGTTTAATCTGCGTTATTATCAGAATTATTTCTTATATAAACTGCAGGTTCAGGTACAGGAAGAACCGGTCTCGAAAGAAGATCTGGCGTACGCCAAGAAAACCCTCGAATATATCAAGCTGATCAACGGTAATTTCCGGGAAACCAGCATGCTTGAGGATTATACGCAGCTGATTATTGATATTGAAAATCAAGACTTTAACGCAGAAAATTAAGCAGAATTTCTGAAAATTCCTGTGGTTTTTCTGAATGCAGCCAATGGCCGCAATCGTCAATGGTTTCAATGCAGGCGTTTGGGAATATCTCCATTGTCTCCGGTACATATTCATCGGCAACATAATCTGAACGGTCACCGCGAATGAACAGGGTTTCGCCATCGTATGATATTCCTTCCGGGGCAGCAGCGATATTGTCATATTCACTGATCAGCGCCGGCAGATTGATGCGCCACATAAAGTTTTCATTGTCATCCCGCTTTAAATTAGTAAGCAGGAAAGCGCGCACGCCTGCTTCCGGCTCAAACTCAGCAAGGCGTTTATCGGCATCGCCGCGCGAGCTAATCTCATCAAGTGGAAGTGCCACAAGCCCTTCAAATATTTTTTCATGGTGATGGGGATATTCGACCGGAGCGATATCACCGATGACCAGTTTATCAACCCGCTCAGGATGATTAAGCGCGAGCTGCATCGCGGTTTTCCCGCCCATGCTGTGACCAAGGATGTGCGCGTGATCAAGTCCCTGATCATCCATAAACTCCACTACATCTTCCGCCATCAGAGAGTATGTAATTTCATTACTGTGTGGGGAGTTACCGTGATTGCGCAGATCAAGGCAGTAAACGTTAAAGTCGGCCGCGTAAAATTTAGCCAGGCCACGGAAATTGGCTGCAGAACCATAAAGTCCATGAATGATAATGAGCGGGTCTTTGCGGGCATCCTCCCCATACTGATCAAAATTAAGTTTCATTGTCGATAATTCTACATATTATTTAGTTTTGTAAGGATTTCCTGAGCAATTGTGATGTCCTTATAGCCACCACCTTTATTATAGTTTCGAAGCAGGATGATCCCGTTACCATGTTTCGGATTATATCCCATCCAGGCGGTATATCCTGCCACAGAACCACCGTGACCTGATCTTAAAATTTCGCCATCATTAGAGAGTGTCATTGTAACACCAAGGCCATAAACGCTATTTGGATTATCGGGGTTCGTTGAAATGCCCTCCGGATATTGATGGATAAGTGTCTTTACTTCTACTGGCAAAACACTGTTATCGTCCGTTAAAGCGCCTAAATATTTGGCTAAATCAGCTACGGTGGTATAGACGCCGCCATTGGGGACCTTATATCCGCGCCCCGAATGATCAAGTCTTGGCCTTTCACTATCAAATGTGTCGTCATTTGGGTTTCCTTGATATCCAGTAGATACCATTTTCATTTGCTCGTCCGATAGGACGAATGTTGTATTTTCCATGCCAAGCGGATCGAATAGCTTCCTTTGTATAAGATCCATAAAAGGCTCACCTGTTGCCCGTTCGATCGCTAGCCCCAAGATACCATATCCAATATTTGAGTATGCGTATTTTGTGCCCGGTTTGGTATTGATTGAAGTGGTCGGGATGGAAGCGATAATCTTATCTTTCCATCCTGCTATCGGCCCTCGTGCTGCGCCTTCCAGTGCCGGTTCCCGGTCAAGGCCGCTAGTGTGATTGGCAAGATGACGCAGGGTAATTTCTCCAGCCCAATCATTTTCATCGATCAGGCCGCTGGCTTCCGGGATATATTTGGTGAGTTTATCATCGAGTTTGATCACCCCTTCATGGACCAATTGGGAGAGCAGGGTACTGGTCATGGTTTTTGAAATTGATCCTACACGGTAAATATGTTGCGGCGTTGCTGGGGTATCCGTTTCACAATCAGCACAACCAAAACTGTCCGCTTGTACGAGTTCGCCGCCCACAATCACGCCAGTGGTGATGCTGGCTATACTATCTTCTGCTGCGACCTCAGCAATCTGCGTGCGGTATTCAGTAAGCACACTCTGTGCGTAAACAGCTGGTGCTGTTGCCAGCAAAAGCAATATGGGTAGCAAGGTTTTATTTAATTTCATGATCATTCTTCGTCCTCAAAAATGAAAGCAAGTCCTTCATACAGGCTTTTTAGCGGCACACTGCTGTGAGTTTCTCCCTCGAACAATACCTTTACAGCATTTAAGGATGGAATGTCTTCAAGCTCCGCCATGAAGGCCGCTTGTGGTCCTGACATAATGTCCTCTTCATCGGTCGTGCGGTCTATCTGGGTCATGAAGATCTTTTTGGAAATTCCCTCATAAGCGGCTTTATTATTTGTAAGCTGAGTGATCAGCATATTTTCACCGTACCAAAGGCTAGGGTCGCTGAGGATATATCCTTCGAACAACTGTGGCTCCTGTAATAGAGCATAGGCGGTAAAAAGTCCGGCTGCCGAATGGCCAAATAATATATTTGTACCCGACGTTGTGTACGTCTTGTCGATAAATGGTATAAGTTCTTCTTTTAAAAATAGCAAAAAGTTATCAGCGCCGCCACTATAGGGAACGGTTCTCGCATTGGGGTCATCACTTTCATAAACAGGAGTGAGGTCCGTATTGCGGTATACATTGGGAATCGCCACCAAGATCATTTGTGCGGATATTTGTGCACGGTTATATTGAAAATCCATGGTGCCATGGGCCATTAGAAAATACCGCCTGCCATCCAGCAGATAAAGCACGGGATATTGTTTGTTTTCATCATAGTCCCGTGGCAGGCCTACATATATAGGGCGGTCTTGTCCCAGAACTTCGGACGCAAGCAAATGCTGAACACCAATAACAATGTCTTCCTGCGCTTCGGCGGCAGGGGCTAATTGCACCATTATGGCACACACTATCAATAAGTATTTCCTGATCATTAAAAATCATATTGCCGCCATTTACGTCAATTGCAAGGTAAATAAAAAACCGGCCCCCTTAGGGAAGGGAGCCGGTGTCATAAACAGGGTTGAAGGGGGAGTAGGGAAATTACTGTTAATAGTAAAAATAACCCCTGTTTATATTCAGTTTCATTTTGCTCTATGGAGGGAGCATATAAGGGAGCAAGTAGCTATAGGGAGTAACATGCTTGCAAAACCATATTTAACCATGCACGCAAGGATTTAAAGTCCATTGCGATAAAGTGACGTCTTTTTGAGATAAGCGGTAAAAATAAGGTGTTTTTAAGGGTTTAGTGGGTAGTATTATGCCCAAGGTGATCACAATTTGTCCTTGGGAGCCATGCTCAAAAGTTCTTTTAGACGTTCTTTATAATCTTCAATCGTGAGATTTGCGTCCGTTAGCCTTTCAATAAGAAAACCGCGCATAAAATGGCTGATTATATCAGCAAGTCTCTTCGGGTCTTTATATCCTGATTTCGCAAGGCCGCGTGCAAACATATCTTGACCCTGGTTTTTCCAGTTCTGATATAAATTGTTAAGCTCTTTATTACGCGTTGCCACAAGCAACAGTTCCATTTCTACGACGGTGGATTTTGAATTAGTAAGCTCATTTGAAATAACGGCAGTAAGTGCGTCGACAATTTGATCCAATGACATTTTTTTATTTGGATGCCAGCCGGATTCGGCCATAAGCTCATTGATCGAGCCATAGTAATGTTTAAAGGTTTCATGAATAAGGCTGTCCCGGGTTGGAAAATGATAACCGACAACACCGTGGGATTCACCGGCCTGCTTGCCTACACGGCGATGGGTGACGGCATCAATGCCTTCGTCGGCGATCACTTCGATAGTGGCGTTCATGATGTGCCGTCTTTTCTTTTCACCTGCATTTAAAGGCATTTAGTCCGCTCCGTAAAACTAATTCATCTCAAAATCACTTACATCAAATGCCTTAAATTTTGACATTTGTAAAGAAAAAACTTGACATATGTAAAGATTTTGTTTTTTTTACAGGGGTAAAAAATTATCGAATCTAAAAAAGTTTCAAACTTCATTAGGGAAGGGTGAATCTATGAATGCAAAAGATGTTTCAAAAGACGTGAACGGGGTCGGCGTAAAATCTGTATACGCTGTTCTTGTTACGGCAGTGTTGTCCATGTTTTTACCGCTTGAAGCGCCAGCGCCTGATCAAAATGCTGCGGCCCATTGGTTGATGAATGATATGGGCGGCTATGTGTTCGGTTGGCTCAATCAGATCGCAGCGATGGTGGCATTAAGTCTGGTTCTTGCTGTAGCAGCGTGGCAGGTGATTGAAAAATCTCCGGTGCGCGCTGTCATTTCAATGGCTTTTACCATGATGGCGACAGTGGCGTTTTTTATTGTGAAATTTGTTAATGCCTGGTCGGTACCGATGATGGCCAAAGCGCTCGCGTCCGGTGCACCAGAAAGTGCAAGCGCGGAAGTTTTCCTAACCGGACTGGCGCCACATGTGGCCTTCGGGATCGGCCCGTCAATGGATTATCTTGGGTTTGCATTATATGCGTTTGCCGTACTGCTTATTTGGCGGCCTCTTTATGGCCACTGCAGAGCAACGAAAATAGCATCCATCGCATTCTTGCTGTTCGGCGTGCTTTACTTGCTGGTGATTGCGCTTCCTTACATCAGCATACTGGGTCAAGCTGACATCGAAGGCGCTGTGTTTATAACAGCTGTACCGCTTCTGGTGGCGTGTATCGCACTTTTCTTTCGCTTTAGGGAGTATTCAAAATGATCATGATGAAAGAACGAGATATAACGAACGTAGATAAAATGTTTGCGGTGATGGCATTGCTTGTTCCAGTGCTGATATTGAACATTAATACCACCTTCGCGCAGGAGGCAGAAACGAAAGGAACAACCACTGTTATGACAAATAATGCACTACCAATTCATATTGAAGAACATTTCCTGCAAGGACAGGGCCTTACCGTTATGGATCCTGGAGAAGCGTCAGATGAAGGCGTAACCACGGAAGATCCGATTAATAGCAGTATGCATTTGTTTTTTGCCGGGAATATTTCCGCTTATGTGTTCCAGGTTGACCCTGGCAGAGTGCGAATTGATGGTCTTCCGTATGATGAATATGTTCATATCCTTGAAGGGCGACTGATCCTTACCCCGGACGAGGGGGAAGAAATGATTTTCGAAACAGGCGATCATTTTATCGTCCCTGAAGGCTATACTGGTTACTGGACCATGCCGGAGCCATACCGTGAGTTTGTTATTATCAATACGATTGAACAATAAGAAATTATTATGGCTAAGCGAAGAAACATTACCAAAAACATCACAAGGCGCGATTTTCTGGATGGCGTCGCGATTGGCGCCACGGCTGCCGCGGTAGGGGCGACATTTCCTTCATATGCTCAGTCTGGCGGCTTAACGCCAGATTACTATCCCCCGTCGCTCACCGGCATGCGGGGTAATCATGATGGATCATTTGATCATGCCCATCCACTGGCGTGGTATGGTGAGGCTCCCGAAGAAGTTACCGCTACCGGTGAGGAATATGATCTTATTATCGTTGGCGGTGGTATAAGTGGTCTTGCGGCTGCCTGCATGTGGCAGCGTGAACGGGGAGCAGATCAGCGTATCCTCATCCTTGACAATCATGACGATTTCGGCGGGCATGCTAAACGCAATGAATTTATGGTCAATGGCAAAATGCTGCTTGGTGCGGGCGGCAGTCTCAATCTGGAAAATCCTGACGCCTACAGCGATGAAAGCAAAAGATTACTAAGTGAAGTCGGCATTGATCTCGATAGGCTCGCTGCTGCGCAGGGCGATGACGCGCTAGGCACAATGGGGGGTGATACCGGACTATTCTTAAAATCAGCGGATGGCACAGGTACGATCACAACGGGAAATTGGTCGAGCACTTTTCACGGCTATGGTAATTATGAAGAGCAGATCAACAAACTCCCGCTTCCAAAATCCGAAAAGGACAAGATTATCCGCCTTTCGGGCGGGGATTGGGATTATCTTGTTGGTCTTTCAATTCCTGAGCGTATCGCCTATCTGGACAGCACCCCATATCATCAGTTTTTGATTGAAAAGGTGGGGCTAAAACCTGAGACACTGTCTCTTTTCGATAGCGTCTTACGTGTACTCTTTGGCGTAGGCGGTGACGGAATCACAGTTCACGAAGCAATGCTGACAGGGGCGCCAGGACTTGGCGTCGTCGGATGGCCGTGGGAAATTGTGGAAAGCTTGTTTTTTGGTGGTGATGCCCCCTATGCCAATTTAATGTTCCCGGACGGCAATGCAAGCGTCGCACGCTTAATGGTCCGTCACCTGATCCCCGAAATTGCATCCGGAAATTCAATGGATGATATTGTCACCGCTAAATTTGATTATAGCAAACTGGACGAAGAAAGCTCGTCGGTTCGTATTCGCCTTGGCAGCACGGCGATCAAGGCAAAACAAAATGGTGATAAGGTCACTGTGCGTTATGTAAAAGACGGAAAACCCTGGAGCGCCGAAGGAAACCACGCGATACTGGCCTGTTTTAATTCAATTATTCCGCATCTTTGTCCCGAAATGTCAGAGGAGCAGAAAGAAGGTCTTAAATATGGCTCAAAAATACCGCTGGTGATGGCAAGTATTGCGATCAGGGACGGCTCGGTGTTTGAGCGGACAGGGGTAAATATGATTGATTGCCCGGGAAGTTATTTTCCTCTTGTAACATATTCTCCAACCACCAAAATGGCCGACTATCAGGCACCACAAGGCACGGGTGAACCGCGTGCACTATATCTACTGCGTTCGCCAGTGCCTTTGAAGGAACCTGGAAAAACTGTGCGCGAAACATTTCGTGACACACGGCATCTGATGCTCGCCACGCCATTTTCAGATATTGAAGAAGAAATTTGTGAACAGTTGAACGACGTATTCGGCCCCTACGGCTTTGATGCGGACCGTGATATAGAGGCGATAACGGTGAACCGTTGGGCGCACGGTTATTCTTATGAGTATTATGGTCTTGATGATCATTTTGAGGACGGAGAATACCCCCATGAAATTGGCCGAAAGCAATTCGGGCGTATTTCCATCGCCAATTCTGATGCTGGGGCCAGTGCGTATCTTAACGTGGCGATTGATCAGGCCTGGCGCGCGGTTCAGGAACAGCTTTGAATTGAATGTAAGGACTCGAGGGAATGAATGAAGCGAAGATATTTAATCATTTTGCCACTATTGATACTGGTGGTTTTCATGGGCAGTGGTCCCAAACTAGAAAGTGACGGCACGGTGAACCAGGAGTTACTGGAAATATTTGATTATGAACTTCAGAATCGCGCCTTTGCCCGTGGTACCTTCGAAGTGATACTTGCAGATGACGGTGAAAACCCGAAGCGGCGTTTTTTTGAAGCTTTTTATGAGCTTGAGATGATCACTCAGAAGAAATATGCGCCCTACGCTAAAAAATACGATCTGGATACTGAGGCGCGATGGTGGACCCGGGTACGTACCAGGTTGGGGCTGATTGCTATAGATCTAGCCGGGGATCGCTTCATGAAAATGATGCATAATGCGACCATAAAATATGTTTCGAAGCTTGAAAAACTTCCTGTACTGTCACCAGAGGAAGACAGAGATTTTTTTGAGTTTGTAGTGGCGCAGGAAATAGTGCAGGCTAATGCGGTCGGTTATTTGGTGGAAGGTGACTTGGCTAAAGCCATAGCGACAATAAACGATTTTGTCCTTAAACAGGATCAGGCCCAGGGCAATTAAATCCGTGGGCTATAATCGATAAAGTGTTTTGGTGGTTTTCGCCGACCTCTATTTCGCAATGTTAGCCTTATTGTTCGAACTTAATCTCGCCCCCAAGGATCGTATAATGCACTTTTGTTTCCGGAAGCATTAATGGGTCGATGTTTAGTATATCTTTATCAATAATTGTAAAATCGGCATATTTGCCAACTTCAATGGATCCAAGGATATCTTCCTGAAACGCGGCGTAAGCAGCCCAAATGGTTTGCGCTTTTAATGCTTCTTCTATGGTCACTGCTTGTTCTGGGTACCATCCTCCTTCAGGCGTACCATCTTCATGCATGCGGGTTACTGCACGGTACATGGTTTCAAAGGGATTAATGGCTTCGGTTGGAAAATCCGAGCTAAACACAAGTGGGCTTCCTGTGTTTAAAAAATCACGAAACAGGTATGCGCGTTTTATTCGTTCTGGTCCGATCCTGGCTTCTGTCCAGTCCATATCCGTAATAACAGAACCGGGCTGTACCCCGGGAACAACACCCAGTTCCATGAAACGGTAAACATCGCCTTCATCGATAATTTGTGCATGTTCCAGACGGAAGCGGTGATCAGTGGCATTTTGTGTAATAAACGCTCTTTCATAAGCGTCCAGTGTTGTTGTTATCGCTTCATCACCAATGGCGTGTGTAACAACCTGTATGCCGGTTTCCAGCGCCGCTTTAGAAATTTCATTAACCTCATTCTCTGTCGCGACTTCAATGCCATAGTTTCCCGGATCATCATTGTATGGTTCTGATAAAAGTGCACCTCTGGAGCCTAAAGCACCATCCCGGTAGAGTTTAATCCCTTTAGCAACCAGTAGGTGATTATCCATATTCTCAATTTTATTTTGCCTAAAGAAGTTTGCATAGTTGATATCTTCTATCGGGTTATCAAACATGACATTAACGCGGACATCAAGCTTGCCTGCAGCAACCATATTTTTATAAACCTCAAGCTCCTGAGGTGAGGTGCCAAGATCATGAATAGTCGTTAGCCCGTATTTCAGAACTTCATCTGCGGTTAATATTGTTCGCTCTTCGATCAGTTTGTCGGTAATGGGTTCATATTGCCTAATCAGTTCTTCGGCCAGATCGACAAAGACACCAGTTGCTTCGTCGTTTTTACAGCGAATAATTCGCCCGCCGTCCGGATCGGGCGTGTCATTATTGATGCCGGCGACATCCATGGCTTTCTTGTTAGAAAGGATGGCATGCCCATCTGTTCGGTTCAGAATGACCGGGTTATCCGGTGAAACAGCGCTTAATGGATGATGAGTTGGAAAGGTTTTGTCTTCCCAGTTATTCTGGTCCCAGCCCTGACCAATGATCCATTCACCCGGCTCTAAAGACTTCGCACGCTCTTCAACCATGCCAATAATCTGTTCGTAGCTCGTTGTGCCATTGAGATCGAGATTTTGTAACAAACGACCATATGAATGTATGTGACCGTGCACGTCAATTAAGCCTGGAAGTACTGTTTTCCCATCCAGTTCAATAATCTTTGTATCTGAACCAATATATTTCGTTATGTCCTGATCTGTGCCAACGGCAAGTATTTTGTTTCCATCTATGGCAACCGCAGACTCGATGGAAAACTGATCATCAACCGTTATGACATTACCATTCAGAAGAACAATTGACGCATTTTTTGCATCGTCGTGTTCAGTAGATAAGTTGTCAGAGCATCCTGAAATTAGTAACACGTATGCAAAGACAATAGTTTTGATCCCTCTCATTCTTAATCTCACCTTTAGACCTACATCCTGATTATCAGCTAACTTATTCTGTATAAACATATTGTTGCAAGTGGACCAAGTTAAAAGCTTTCCATTCGATATTTTTTTGAAAAAGATGTTTAATATTAAGGTGACGATTTCTGGTGCCAATAATAAATTTGTCAGGTCAAATCGGAACGTCCGCTTTTGGTCGCAAGCGGACGTTCGGTTTTTTTGAATTTTAAGCTCCAGGCCCACAATCAATACAGTGTTTTGGCGGTTTTTCGCCCAGTTTTAGTTTGGCGTTAAGATCACGTAACGCGGTTCTCAAGCCTTCTTCAATCACCGGGTGATAAAAGGGCATCTCCAGAATTTCCGGAATGGTGAGTTGCTGTTGGTGTGCCCAGGCCAGCAGGTGAGCGAGATGCTCTGCCCGCGGGCCAAAGATTTCAGCACCCAAAAGACGTCCTGTGCCAATTTCGCCGTAAACATGCATTAGTCCCTTATTGACCAGCATGGTGCGGCTGCGGCCCTGATTTTCGAAGGACACCTCACCAATTGCGAAGCAGCCCTCCTGAAGGGATGCGTAAGAGCTTCCCACCGTGGCAAGTTGCGGATCCGAAAAAACGATCCCCAGTGAAGAGGAGCGATGCCCGGCGCGGACCGCTGGATAATTGGAGGCATTGGCACCCGCTATGCGCCCTTCATCGGCCGCTTCATGAAGCAGCGGCTTATCGTTATTAGCATCTCCGGCAATGAAAACCGGATGGTTGCCCACCTGAGTGGTGTAAGGATCGAACACCGGTACCCCGCGCTCATCAAGGGGTAGAGAGGTGTTTTCAAGACCCAGGTTTTTCACATTCGGTGTGCGGCCAGTGGTAGCGAGCACATAATCAAAGCGATCAGTGACACATTCGCCGTTAAAATCACGGTAGGTGATTTCTACCTGATCACCAATTTGCTTGATTGATGTCACGTCAGCGTCTGGATTAATGTAAAATTCTTCCTGAAAGGCTTTGGTGGCATAGTCCAGAATATCGGGGTCACTTAGCGGGCCTACAAAGCCACCACGACCGAAGATTTTAACATCAACGCCCAATCTATGAAGTGCCTGGCCCAACTCAAGACCAATAACCCCTGGACCGAACAAGGCGACGGAATTTGGCAGATCGTCCCAGTCAAACACATCGTCATTAATGATCAGTTTGTCTTTAACATCACCGAAGATCGGCGGAATGGCAGGGGAGGAGCCTGTGGCAATGACAATCGATTTCGCTTCAATCTCAATTTTGTCATCGACGATTAGAGTGCTGTCATTTTTAAATTTGGCGTACCCTTTGATGCGGTGATCGGGGTTAAAGCCTTCCACACTTTCAATCACAAAGCCAACAAATCTGTCGCGCTCCGATTTTACGCGGTTCATCACGGCACGACCATCAATGCTGGTTATTTCAGAATTTACGCCAAAACTGGAGGCTTTTTCTGTGTTATGGGCGGCTTCTGCGGCGGCGATAAGAAGCTTGCTTGGCATACAGCCAACCCGGGCACAGGTGGTGCCATATTCGCCGCCTTCAATGAGGGCGATGCTGTCTGTTTCCTTTACGGCGGCGCGGTAGGCGCCCATGCCAGCGGTTCCGGTGCCAATAATGGCAACATCAACTTTTCTTTTTTCCATGATTTTTCTTCCCTTCAGATATTATAATAATTCTAATATGTGCATTAACCAGCTTGATTCAAGATATTTTCTGCATTTTCTGTATCATCCTGATAATAAGCGAGTGTATCGATCAGAGGCTGGATTTCTTCGCGCGTGTATCTTGGGGTGATATGTTGTGGACAGTTCCAATCAAAGCCTAAAACGCTGACCAAATAACCGCGTTCAACGCGGGCGCGATATCCCACAGGCTCAAGTTTATTAAGTAAGTTTATATCACTCTCATCCACGGTTTGAATGCGTCCGACCATTTTCAGTCGTCTTTTGTTGCGATAATCCATAAAAAACAATGACACTTGATTGTTGGTTCTGAAGTTGCCAGCGCTGATATACTGTTTATTACCTGCATAATCGGCGAAAGCGATGACGTTTTCGTCAACGATCTTAACAAACCCCTTGGGGCCGCCGCGATGCTGAACATAGGGCCAGCCATTTTCATTTACCGACGCCATATAAAAACTATCGGCGTTTATCAAAAACTGTATTTCCTTGACGCCGAATACATTATTGTGATGTTCGTCTGTTTCCGTCCGGGCATAACTTTTTCGACTGCCATTTTCTTCCTGCAAATGTTTCACGGCGTCCGTGAACATCAGCTTTGCATAATTATGTGCCATAATCTTTCTCGTTCTCTTGTCTGGTAATGACGGCCCGACCCGGAATTCGTTACATCAAGATCGGGCGAATAGTATTTAATCTTAAGACCCCAACATTATTGCCAGAGGTATTCCAGCAATCAGGGCCGCTTTTAGGCAAATGAAAAACATGTTTACGGGTGTTGTGATCATCATACTTCCTTTCATTTTTGACATTTACCGATCGGTTAATGTGTCATATAATAAAGGTTGACCGATCTGTCAAGGTTTGTTGCGAGATATTTTTTTAACCCTTGAAAAGTGGAGGTAAATACATTAATTCTAGTAGGGTGATGCAGAAATGGCTGTCAAATAAAGGTTAACCGTAATGTAAATGTCATGGAAAAATAATGAGCGCCTCAAAAAAACCACAGCTGATTGAAAAAGCGTTGATCGCCTTTAACAAAGGGGGGTATCAGGCTGTCGGCATGGATCGGTTGGCCAAGGAAACTCAAACCTCTAAAACATCAATTTACAAACATTTTGCAACTAAAGATGACCTAATTATAGCGGTCCTTGACCACCGTGATGAAAAATTCAGAAATTGGTTTGTGCGCAGGTTGGAAGAACTTGCGAACACCCCAAAGGATCAACTTCTTGCAGTTTTTGATGTGATTGACGAGTGGTTTAAGGAGGAAGATTTTAAAAGTTGTATGTTTATTCGCGCATCTTGCGAATATCCAGATGCGGATCATCCTGTTCATCAGGCGACCAAACGTCATAAACGATTACTTCTTACTCATGTCACCGGTCTCGCTGAGCAAGCCGGAACGAAGGATCCTGGTGCGCTTGCTCGGCAAATTTTGATGCTCAAGGAAGGCGCGATTTTAGCTGCCCATATTGAAGGACCAAATGGTGTAGCTGCGAATGCTAAGAGCGCTGCTAAGCTCCTTGTAGAGGACGCGACAGCATAATATTTGTCTGCTCAGAAAGAGTTGAACTGATCCGAACTCATTGTTTGAACGTACGAATATTCAAACAATGGGAGTTTATTATGTCCAACAGTTATATCTTTCTGGCAGCCCTTTTCGTGGCGGCGATACTGTTTTCCCATTATCTGAATAAGATTATCGTCTACCTTGATGCACTTTAATCACTGTTTACAAGATCATAGATCATCGGATATATCCGCTCGACGATATAGGCGACACCTTCCTGATTTGGATGAATGCGATCATTTTGATTAAGTTCCAGGACACCAGCAACCCCATCTAGGAAGAATGGGTAAAGAGCCGCATCATATTTTTTGGCGACATCCGGGTATATGCTGTTAAAATTATCGCCATAAACCTGTCCCATGTTGGGGGGCGCTACCATACCCGCAACAAGGGTTTTGATATTTTTGGTTTTTAAAAGCTCTACCATTTTATCCATACTGCGGCGGGTGAGTTCATGATGAATGCCGCGAAGCGCATCATTTCCACCGAACAGCACTACCACCAGGTCAAGCTCCTCGTGGCTAGCAAGCACCCATTCAAGGCGTGAGGCGCCACCGGTTGAAGTGTCACCGGAAACGCCAGCATTATGGACGGTGATGTTGGGGTTGAGTTCCTGAAGTTTTGCTTCCAGTTGAGACGGGAAGGAAAGCTCCGGTGCAAGCCCAAGGCCTGCCACCAGACTATCACCAACAATAAGGATATGTTTTTCCGATGTGGTGGCTGCTGATGTGGTAATGGCCGTTGTTTGTGGCAGCGGTTCATCGACTTCTTCTTCAACATTTTCCAGGGTGCTGTCGATGCTGGTAAGTAGCGCCTGAACACGGTCAAACTTATACATTTCACCCAGCATTTCGCTTACAATTCCGGATACGCGTGTCGCAATCACCTGATTACCAAACTTGTTGGGATGGATGCCGTCCGCTTGATTTAGTTCGCGAACGCCCGCAACCCCTTCAAGAAAGAATGGGTCTAGAGTTACCGGATATTTAGCTGAAAGATCGGTATAGACACTATTCAGCCTGTCAGAAAAACCTAGATAGCCGTTATAGGGAATGATAAGGCCCGCCATCAATGTTGGAATGCCGCGCCCTGTTATTTCCGCGAGCATCTGATCCATATTTCTACGGGTAATGTCGGTCGGTATCTGCTGAAAGTAATCATTGCCGCCAAAAATAAAAATGACCATGTCAATGTCGGGGTTTTCATTAAGGACGTTATCCACAATTTCAACGGCATCTTGTGATGTATAGCCATCAAACCCTGCAGCAATCACTTCAACGGGTTGGCCATATTCAATTAACTTGCTTTCCAGCTGTTCCGGGAAACTGTCGCCATCTTCCAACCTCTCCGTGGTAAACAGGCTGTCACCGAACGCGAGAATTTTTTTTGTTTCTTGTGCAAGGCTGGGGGCACTTGCTGCGTATAATGATCCAATTACGGCTAAAATCGTAAAAATTGTACGTTTTAACGCAATAATCTTGAAGATCGCAGTTGGAGTGTTAGATACAGTGTTGTATAACAATTTCGACTTTGACACTTTATATAAATCCTTAATCGATTTAACGAGTAATTTAAAATATGACCAACGACATAATTCTTGAGTTAAAGAATATTCATCTCCGGCTTAAAAGCAACGATTTTGAAGTTAAAATCCTAAACGGTATAGATTTAAATGTTGTTAAAGGTAAGGCAGTGGCAATTTTGGGGGCTTCAGGTTCCGGAAAGTCCAGTATGATGTCTGTTATGAACGGTCTTGAGCGCCAAACAGAAGGCAGCGTAATGGTTGCCGGTCATGTGCTTGATAAAATGAATGAAGATGAGCTGGCCATGTTCCGCCGTGATAATATCGGTATTATCCTTCAGGCGTTTCATTTGATCCCAACCATGACAGCACTTGAAAATGTGGCGGTTCCACTGGAACTCGCCGGCGTGCCGGGCGCGGAAAATAAGGCAAAAGAAATGCTTACTGATGTTGGTCTTGATCACCGTATGGATCACTATCCGACTCAACTTTCCGGTGGTGAGCAGCAGCGTGTGGCCATTGCCCGCGCCATGGCGCCGGAGCCGACAATATTATTTGCTGACGAGCCAACAGGAAATCTGGACGCGAAAACCGGCCACAATATTATTGAGCTCATATTCCAGCTTAAGGAAAAAAATGATGCAACCCTTATCCTGATCACTCATGATAAGGAGCTTGCCGAAAAATGTGACGAAATTATCCATATTGAAGATGGGCTTATTACCGATAATACCCATGTTCATGAAAATGAAAGCAAAAAGGTGGCCGAATAATGGTTGCGCTCAAGTTTGCACTCAGGGAAATAAGATTTGCCTTTAAGCAGTTCAGGATCTTTATTGCCTGCTTGTTTCTGGGAACGGCGATTATCGCTTCAGTGGGTTCCGTAACCACCAATATTGCGGATAGCCTGGCCCGGGACGCGCGTATGTTCCTTGGTGGCGACATTGAAATTGAAACCGAACAGCGCACCATTACTGAAGAAGAGCTGGAATATGTCATGGGTTTTGCCGAGGAAATGTCCACAGTGACAGAGCTTCGCGCCATGGCCCACACCGAAGGCTTTACCGACAGCAGCCTCATTGAAATTAAGGCAGTTGATGGGCTATATCCCATGTTTGGTGTGCTTGAAACATCCACAGGACTTACACCCGCGGAACTTCTGGATCAGAAAGATGGTCGCTGGGGTGCGGTTCCAGCCGAAGCTATCGCAACGCGGTTAGGCCTGACAGAAGGCGATACGGTTAATATTGGTAACGTGGCCTATGAAGTGCGCGGTATTACCGTGCGGGAGCCAGACAGCTCAAATGCGGGATTTCAGCTTGCGCCGACCATTATTGTGTCACAGGGCAGTATGGATGAAACTGGCCTGATTACCTTCGGGAGTCTGGTTGAATATAATTACCGCTTAAGGCTTCCAGAGGGCGCAGACAGTCAATTGATTGAAGAAACCATCGAAGATGCTTTTCCTGATAATGACTGGAGCGTGCGTGATAAAAGCAGCGGTGGCGGCCAAACCCAGCGCTTCATTGACCGAATGGGTCAGTTTATGACCCTTGTGGGTCTTACTGCGTTGCTTGTCGGCGGTGTAGGCGTCAGTAATGCGGTGCATGGATATCTGAATTCAAAGACCAATACCATTGCCACTTTCAAAATTCTGGGTGCGCAGTCCGATACGATATTTAAAATTTATCTTTATCAAATCCTGATTATGTCGGCGATTTCGATTACGCTTGGCCTTCTCGCAGGTGGTAGTCTGCCATGGGTATTCGCGGATTATCTTGAAGAAAAAATGCCCATAGCCATTTCGCAGCAGTTTTTCTTTGCACCCCTCGCGGTTGCGGCATTTTACAGCATCTTGATCAGTCTTATTTTTACGCTCTGGCCGTTGGCTAAAGCAAAGAATATTTCCGCCCGTCAACTTTTTCGCATCACCATTTCTGATCCGGAAGGGGAAAGCCTTCCCAAGTTTTACCTTGGTCTGATTGTGGGTATGGCGACCCTCTTATTGGGAATGGTTTATTACACAGCGGAATACCGCGAGTTGACCAGTTATTTCATCGGCGGCATGCTGGCATCTTTTGCGCTTCTTCTTGGCACAGGCTATTTGGTCAGAGAAGGGGTAAGCAAATTGCCGCGTCGCCTTAGCCCGGCTCTTCGTATCGCCCTTTCAAATATTACAAGACCAGGGAATTCAACACTTTCGATTATCCTTTCATTGGGACTGGGTCTGATCCTGCTGACGTCGATCGCACTTGTTGAATTTAGTCTGGAAAGCGAAATTGAACGTCGCGTGGATACAGATGCACCGAGTTATTTCTTCCTTGATATTCAAAAAGCCGATCACGAGCGCTTCAAGGAATTCACTACTGGCCGTGACGGCGTGAGCCTTTACCGTACTGTACCAAATCTACGTGGACGTATCACCCATGTTAAAGGTGTGCCTTCAGATGAGGTGGAAGTAGGCCCACAGGCACGCTGGATTCTGCGCGGCGACCGCGGTATGACCTTTACCGAAGAACTGCCGGAAGACAATACACTTGTTTTTGGCGACTGGTGGCCCGCAGATTATGACGGCGATCCAGAAGTATCCTTAAGTGATGATGCCTATCAGGCTTTAAACCTTGCCCCCGGTGACATGTTGACGATCAATGTGCTTGGTCGCAGTTTTGATGTGCGTGTGCGTTCGTCGCGTGTTGTTGACTGGGGCGGATTTGGTATTAATTATGCGATGATGTTTGATCCGAAGGTGCTTCGCGATGCTCCCTTTACCTATGTGGGAACCATAAAGTCCACAGATGAAACGGAGGCCGCCAATTATCAGGCAATCAGCCGCACCTTCCCGAATGTGACGACGGTGCGCCTTAAAGAAGTGCTTGAAAATGTTCAGGTATTGCTGGAGCAGATCAAAGGTGCCATTGACGTGATGGCATCGATCACAATTGTCGCGGGTATCCTTGTACTGAGTGGGGCCATTGCCGCCGGGCACAAGGGCCGTATTTATGATAGTGCAGTGCTCAAAGTTGTAGGGGCTACCCGCAAGGATATCTTAAAAGCCTATGTTTTCGAATTTATCATTCTGGGTGTAGCGACCGGTGTTGTGGCCATATTGCTGGGATCTATCGCCGCGTACGGGATTGTCGTTGGTATTATGGAAATGACCTGGACATTCTCACTGAATATCCCACTTATTACCGTAATTTCAGCGATCTTCATTACCATGTCGATTGGTATGTTCAGTATCTATAAGGCCATGTCAGTACGTCCGGCACAGGTGCTCAGGGGCATGTGATCAAGGCTTGTCCGCAATTGCGCGATAGAATGTTGAATAATATGTGAAAACTAGATATTCTGTTTTTCAATATTCAATCGAACCTTTGGGGGTAAACATGAAATATGTTTTAGCTATTATTGCATTTTTTCTTTCTACATTATCAGTTTCCGCACTGCATAACGCGAATTTGGACGGCACTGTTACGCAACTGAACACTTATGACAACGGCGCGATTTTATTTAAAATAAGCACTCAGCCAACATCGCATCCAGCGTGCAACCATGTGTTTTTCGCCATCGAAACAACTAATGAAGATTGCGCGAACAGAATGTATTCACTACTTTTGACAGCTCAAAACACAGGTGCCACCATAAAAGTCGGCTACGATAATGCTGGAAATTGTGCTATTGGATATATTCGTACTCATATGGTCAGACAGTAGAAATTGTTGACTCCACCTTGTCAGTACACCCTGCTCGGGTGCTAAGGGGCATGCGGAGTCCTTAGAATCGTCAAAATCAGAAGGTGGCAATTTTATTGCTGCCTTTTTTTGACCGTAACATCCTCATTTTATTTATGAAAATTATGGTTGTATAAAAAAAATCATTTCTGCCCCTTGAAAAGTGTATACAAATGTATACATAATAGATATGCGAAGGATAAAACGTTGATATTTAGGAGCAAAAATGAGCAAGTCGGTACCGATTAGCGTGCGTCTCTCGATCAAGGACGCGGGCTACCTGTCCAATCTTCAAGTTGAGGGTTGTACAACCATGAGCGAAAAAGTACGCTACATTGTTCAATCAGCCCGGCGCGCAGATGACGCGAAGAGCTCGGTTGAAGATGAACGTGAGCAATTAAAAGGATCGCTAACACCTTTGGAAGCTCACATAACACATTTCGATGCAAGGGGGGCGCGCTCAGAACTTCTAAATTATTTAATCAGCTGGTTGCCAAATATGATGGCAATGCTGGAGATATCCGGACTTAAAAAGGATGTCACGTTAAAAGATATGAAGAAAATCGAAGCGGAGGCGTCGGACCGTCTTCTTGATTTAATCGATCATCTTTCAAGGCAGAGCGTCACAGCCGAGAGTGTTAATTATGACGCAAAGCTTATGCAGCGCATGCGTGCGCCGCTAACGGAATTACTGGAGCTGTTAAAGGCGAAAGAAAAGAAAACCACAACTAAAAACAAGGAGACAAAAAATGGCTAATTTATCAGAAAGAATTGGGCGGCTGATCAGTGCCAGCGTAAATGCTGCGGTTGAAGTTGCGGAAGATATGAATCCGGGCATGCTCATGGAGCAAGCCATTCGGGAAGTGGAAGAGGCTATTACCGAAGTTAAGGCGGAGCTTGGCCGAAATGTTGCCGATAAACATCAGCAGACGCAAAAGCTCGCGGATCTGAATAACAAGCATGAAGAGCTAAGTGGCCAGATTGAAGTGGCGCTTTCAAGTGACCGTGATGATCTGGCGTCTGCAGCCGTTGAAAAGCAGCTGGATCTTGAAGCGCAAATGCCCATCGTTGAGCAGGCCATGCAGGATACAGAAAAAACCATTGACGAGCTTGAAGGCTACATCGATGCGCTAAACGGTAAACGCAATGAAATGCGTGAAGAGCTTAGGCATTATAAGGCTGATCAGGCAAACCGAGAAAACGGTCAGGTGATTGACAGTGATGGAAAGCCCAATGCGCTGAACAAAGCAAACGCTAAGATTGACAAAGCAACAGCTGCCTTTGATCGTGCGTCATCAACAAGTGATGTCAGCGACCGCAAAAGCGAAAAAGAGCTCAATGAGCTTCGTGAACTTGCGCAAAAGGCAAAAGTTCAGGAACGCCTGGAAGCATTGAAGGCTGCACGGAAGTAATAATTACGCAGCTGGACTAATAAAAATGGAAGGGAACAATATGTACATGATGATGGAATTTATCACTTTGCCGGAAACAGCACCTTTTGTGTTCGCGATTGCAGTGATGATGATCATTGGACTGCTCGAAGGCATCACAACCCTTCTCGGGTTTGCCTTCTCCTCGCTGGTGGATAACCTGCTTCCGGACTTTGACGTCGACGTGGATATGGACCTGGACCTT
>JANQJN010000125.1 GCA_028281625.1 Emcibacteraceae bacterium
TAGTCAAGTGACGTTCCTGCTCCGCAAGGGTGACTTCAGCTGTCAGGGCATTTTCCGCTTCCTCATATGCGGTTAGGATCGTTCTTAAATAGGTGGCAAGGCTGCTGTCCAACGCCACTTCATTGATCACCACCTGCTGTCGCCTCCGACTGCCATCAAGCACCGGTTGGACCAAATTACCAACCACGCTCCAGGCGAGACTGTCGATATCGAATATATCACCGATGTCACTGTCGCTTGCACTCACACTTCCAGAAACACTTAAGGATGGATAAAGCGCTTTTTTTGCGACATTGAGATCGTAATTGGCGGCAAGCACTTGATTTCTCGCGGATCTGATGTCTGGCCTGTTTTCAAGCAAATTTGTTGGAATACCCATTCTGATCAGATTGTCCAGCGCCGGCAGGAAAACATCTTGCGGCACACGACCAGATGGATATGACCCGATCAGCGTTTCAAGTGTTCTCATCCTTTCTGTGACCGTCTGGCGTTGATTGGCAAGGTTTGACCGTGCAGTCGCCACATTGGTTTCGATCTGCAGCACATCAAGTACATCCACAAGCCCCCGGGCATAGCGGCTATCCACCAGATCCTGCGCTTGCAACAATTTTTCCAGGTTTTGCTCCAGAAGGTCGTTTTGCAGCACCGATTCTGTAACATCGAACCAGCGTTGAGCCGTCCTCGTCGCCAATGACATTCGGGCATATTCAAGATCATTTCTAAAGGAAAGTACATTTTGCTCAGCGGCGGCACTGTCGCTCGCGAGCCTGCCCCAGATATCCGCTTCCCACGCCAGTCCACCACGCAAGGAGAAACTTTGATTATCAGCGGTATCGCTTTCAAAATCACCGCTGCGCGACGCGCTCACACGGATGTCACCGGTGATACTGCGGGCGCCGTCGGTAATAGACTGCTGCGCAAGAGCGGTTCTTAAACGGTTTGCTGAAATCCTCAGGTCGGGATTATTTTCAAGCGCTTTTAAGACGATAGCCGGCAGGTCACTAACTTCATCTGCACTCAGCCAGTCTAGCTCGGAACGTGCAGCGTCCATATCCGGACTATGCCACTCCGCCGGAATAGCCACCAAATCTAGCTGATCGTCGACGTTAATTTGCGGTGCACAGCCAGCCGCAAGAAATGTGCTACACGTTAAAATATAGAGCAGTCCACGTTTTGGTCCATTGAATACTGCACGGGCCATCGTCTCTCCAATTTAAAAATATTAATTAACCCAGTAAGTTGTTATACGCAGCAACCGGGTAAATCCTGCATATTTATCAAATATTTCTTCACCTATTATTATATAAAATTCATACGAATAAGCAACTTACGCGGTTTTTGGAAGTATGAAATTATTTTCTGTTCAAGTTGGAGCGCACCATTTAAAAGGGTTCCATGGCTTTGGAAAACTATAACCCACCCACTGAACCATATCTGGATGTGGTCTTTCACGACGACGATATCCTGGTGCTTAATAAGCAAGCAGGCCTCCTTTCCGTGCCAGGAAAAGAGGTTCATTTGTCTGATTGTCTTGAAAGTCGGGCCAGGGAAGAGTTCCCAGGTGCGCTAACGGTTCATCGACTCGATATGGATACGTCTGGCCTGATTGTCATGGGACTGAACAAGTTTGCTCATCGGCATTTGAGTCTTCAATTTCAAAACAGAAATGTAGATAAAGAATATATCGCTCTGGTTTCCGGCACGCCCGGAAAAAAAAGTGGAGAGGTTGATCTACCGCTTATATGCGACTGGCCCAATCGTCCGAAGCAAATGGTGAATCACGAGATGGGCAAACCATCCCTTACAAAGTGGCAGGTCATTGAAAAACTGGACGGTAAATCACTTTTATCCCTCATCCCTTTCACTGGCAGATCTCATCAACTTCGTGTCCATATGATGGAAATCGGTTTTCCCATAATAGGCGACCGCTTTTATGCGCCAGATGAAATTGTGTCTATGTCAGATCGGCTTTGCCTTCACTCGCGCAAAATCCGTATCATGCATCCGGTATTAAAAGAAAAAATGACTTTTGAACGGAACATATGCTTCTAAAGGAGTAAATCTCCGCCAGCCGGAATTTGAAAATGAGCGAGGACCATATCATTTGAAACCTCCTCCAGTGTCGCTGGAATCCAATTTGGATCATGGTCTTTGTCAAGCAACAGCGCTCGGACCCCTTCATAAAAATCACTGTCATAGGCAGTTATGGCACTGACAATTCGATATTCCATAACCATACAATCATCAAAGTCCAGTTTTGAGCCCCGCTGAAGTTCTTCAACGATAACTTTTAGGCTGATTGGCGACAGCTTTGACAGCACGGCGTGAGTTTCTCGCGCCCAGTCATGATCAATGATACTCAAATGATCGAAAATATCCTCGGCTGAATTTTCACCAAATGCCGCGTCAATCAGATCCCTGAACTCATCAAGAGGAGCAGGTCCCGGATCCTCTGCAAATTCTGCAACAATTGTGTCTACATCATCGCAAGTGCCGATTTCTTCGTCTGCCAGTTTAGAAATCAATTGCTCCAGCTTTTCGCTGGCCATATATGCCGTTCCTACCCCTGTATACAAAACGTCCGATCCCATAAGACGCGCACCCGTCATCCCGAGATATGTGCCTACAGCACCCGGCATGCGCGGTAGAAAATGGCTGGCTCCCACGTCCGGCACCAGCCCAATGGCGCATTCAGGCATAGCAAAAAGTGTGTTCTCAGTAACGATCCGATGCGAACCATGAATGGACACTCCAACACCTCCCCCCATAACAATGCCATCCAAGAGCACTATGTAGGGTTTTTGAAAATGAAAAATTTTTGCGTTTAAGCGATATTCTGCCGCAAAAAATTCGCTCGCTGCGACATTTCTCTCATGGCCTTGGTCAACGATCGCGCGTACGTCGCCACCTGCACAGAATGCTTTGTTACCCGCTCCACGCACAACCACGGCCTTAATGTCATCGGCAGCCTGCCATTCATCAAGTTTATCGTGAATTAAAACACACATTTCGTGTGAAAGGGCATTCAGTACGTCCGGTCGGGTCAAAGTGATGACGCCCAGTCCGGACATCACTTCGAAATTTACTTCGCTGCTCATTGCTGTCTTTTATCCGTTGTCTAAAGGGATGTTATAGACTCAGTTGCTTCCATGAGCCAGGCTTTTTCCTTGCCCTTAAGAAGCGGTGCAATCTTTTCCCTTACTTTGGCGTGATAGATGTTGAGCCAGGTAATTTCTGCAGCAGACATCATGTGGGCATTGATCAATCGTGTATCAATGGGCACCAGCGTGATGGTTTCGAAGGTAAGCATCGGGCGCTCTTCTTCTTCGTATTCACTTTTACAAACAATCACCAGGTTTTCGATGCGAATGCCATATTCACCGGTTTTATAATATCCCGGTTCATTTGATAAAATCATTCCAGGTTTAAGTGCTGTGGTGTGACCCAGTGGAGATATTGACTGGGGTCCTTCGTGTACACCCAAATAACTTCCGACACCATGTCCTGTGCCATGATCATAATCAAGCCCCACGTCCCAAAGCGATTTTCTGGCGAGTGTATCCAGGTGAGCCCCCGTACGCCCTTCCGGGAAACGAGCCTGCGCGAGTGCAATATGTCCCTTAAGAACTCGTGTAAAATGGTCGCGCTGCTCTTCGGTGGGTTCTCCAATTACGACTGTTCGCGTGACATCTGTTGTTCCATCAAGATATTGTCCGCCTGAATCACAAAGGTAGATCATATTATTTTCAAGTTTACGAGACGTCTTTTCTGTAACACGGTAGTGAACAATCGCACCATTTGGTCCAGCACCGCTTATGGTATCGAAACTACAATCCTGAAACAGGGTGACGTCTTTTCTAAACTCAAGCAGTTTGTTTACGGCATCCAGTTCATCATATTTACCGCTGACTCCGTTTTCGTCAACCCAGCACAGAAAGCTACAGACCGCGACTGCATCTCGAATATGTGCTTTTCTTGCCCCTTCAAGTTCCACATCGTTCTTGCAAGCTTTATCAAGCTGACAGGGGTCATTTCTTTCAACCACTTCGCCTTTTTCTATAGCCTCAAATACGGCGGCATGCGCAGTTTTTGGATCGGCCATTACTGTACGGCCATCCTTCGCAAGCATTTTGAGTTCGGCTGTAAAGTCTTCTTTAGGCTTGAGCGAAACTTGACGCCCCAGGTGTGATCTAACCTCGTCTGTGATTTTGTCTGGGTCGATAAACAGAATAGCCTTCGCATTATCAAATAAAATAGCGAAGCTGAGAACAAGTGGCGTTCTTTCCACATCACGACCGCGTATGTTAAACAGCCAGGCGATACTATCAAGCGACGTCAGCACCAGCGCATTGGCTTCTTCTGACTTGAGCTTTGCCGCAATTCGCTTTCTTTTAAAAGATGATTTTTCACCTGTATAGCGATCCCTGTGCAATACCGCTTTGGCGTTGGACGGCTTAGGCCGGTCAACCCATACTTCGTCAATGAGGTTCGATTTCAGAGCCTTTAATTTGATGCCCTTTTTTGCGAGCTTATTTCGGACTGATTCAATCCATATTTTAGTGTGAAGCCACGGATCGTACCCTACGATATCTCCTTTGGACAAATGATCCAAAAGCCAGTCTTCTGGCTTATCCTTCGGGATGTTCAGCCGCTCGAATATTTTATTATCAACTTGATCTTTCGCCTGGAGTGTATAACGGCCATCGACAAAAATTGCAGCTTCGCTGAGAGTTATACACGCAAAGCCGGCGGATCCATCAAAGCCTGAAATCCAATTAAGCCTTTCAGCATAGCTGGGCGTATATTCGCTTTGGTGTTCATCGGTATGCGGTACAAGAAACCCTGAGATTTGATAGTTACGCATTACATTGCGAAGTAGTCTTATACGTTCTTTCATTTTGTCCTCAATTGATACCCTACACCCTATATCCACAGTATCGTTATTGAATGCAACACTATTAGTAGGCACTTTTTGATTAATCGGCAATTAACGACACTGTAATTTATGCCGAAGCCCCTTATCGCAACGTTAAAATCCCTTAAAATGCTTTATTTTTGCACTGGCACATTCTTTGCAAAGTGAATTTGCAAGGAGCCAAAAAATGAATTCTAATATCAATTTGACGTTTGATAATCCCGCTAAGGATGCCTCATCAGGTAGTTTGAACCACGACATCTTCATCCAGATGGACCGCCTAGGTATCAACCCCGGTCCATTAATTGAAACTGCAGCACACGATCTTCTACGCCAGTTTGGCGATAAGGCATTAAATTATGCCATAATTATTGCTTTGGATTTTGAAGACCATGGAGCAGACAATTCAGCCTTAATCTGGCATAAAATAATAGATTATCTGGAATGTTTAAATGGTGACGGAGCACTTATTGCTCACTAGGTTACCTTACGTGCAACAAATCCGCTAAAAAGGCCCGCGGATATAGCGACCAATATCGCCATAATGCCGTAAAGTGGTGGAAATTCATGCGCAAAATTATAGATCAAACGCTCTAAGCCGATTTTGTCAACAAGCAAGTCCGTACGATGATTTATTACGACTTCCCCATCTCGAACCAGATAAACATCCGCCTTATAATCGCCAACAGGCATGTTTGACGGAAAATCAAGCGTTGCCCGAAACAGAATTTCATCTTTAACAGTTACGTTCCCATAATCTTCCTGGTAAAGGCGCTTGCTAACCATATTACGGATGAGAGCGTCTTTATATTCGCCAACTTCCATATCGTTGTCATTGGTCACTTTAATATTTTTTAGACCAAGCCCCAGCGATCTTTGTTCTTGTGGCGACAAAAACTCATCCAGAGCTCTTGTAGAACCGATGACATAATAACCGGGTACGCCTCTTACGGTCTCATTTTCGTTATTGATCCAAATGCCGCCGATTTTTTCTTTTTTGCGGATGACGAGGTCCGTTGGCTCACTCTGCACCACGACGATGATGTCATAGTCAAGCCCCTGCACCGCCAATTGGTCCGTTTGAGTGCTTTCTGTGGCGTGGCGTTCAAGTGCGCCAAACAATAAAAGCTGACTGCCCGCGAACTGTGACGTAATTTGAATTTCACTTTGCGAAAGATCAGTAACAAGTGTTTCCGCGCGTACCGTGAACGATGCAAATAAGGTGGAGATAATAACCGCTGTAATTTTTCTGATCATCAGTGGCTGACCTCCGCACCTATTGCAGAAACCGAAAAGAGCTCTTCCGGTTCAACAACCAGATCAAAGGCCATCTTTGCACAAACCAAAAGCACCATACCTGCAAGCAGGATACGCAGTTGCTCCCCTTTAAGTTTGGCACCAACCACCGCGCCCATCTGGGCCCCGATAACCGCTGCGGTCAGCAAAATCAATGCAAGAACCACATCCACGGTTTGCGTGTTGATGGAATGGAGATAAGTTGCCGCCGCGGTTACAAAAGTAATTTGGAACAAGGAAGTCCCAATCACCACATTTGTCGGCATGTGAAGTAGATAAATCATAGCGGGTACCATGATAAAACCACCACCAACACCCATAATCGCCGCAAGAATACCAACCAATGCGCCAATGGCCAGCGGCAGTATCACGCTGATATACATTTTTGATTTTCGAAAACGCATTTTAAAGGGAAGTGCGTCCACCCAAGTGCGTTGACGCCGTACCACTTTCTGCACTTCGCCGCTCCGTGCACGAATGATGCTGCGCACGCTTTCCACAAACATAAGACCACCAATGCTTCCCAGAAAGATCACATAGGCCAAGGAAATCATCAGGTCCACCTGACCGATGGAACGCAGATAGGTAAAGATCATGGCACCAAGATATGTTCCAACAATACCACCTGCGATTAAAACCAGTCCCATTTTAAAATCAACACCGCCACGACGCCAATGGGCAACCGCGCCCGATACGGAAGCGGCTGTAATCTGGTTGGCTTCTGTTGCCACAGCGATGGCCGGGGGAACACCGGAAAATATAAGAAGTGGTGTCATCAGAAAGCCGCCGCCCACACCAAACATGCCAGACAAAAACCCCACACCACCCCCCATGGCAAGAAGAACAAATATGTTCATGGAAAGTTCAGCGATGGGCAGGTAGATCTGCATTTGTTTACAATTTATTTTTGATGTTTAATAATCTTTTGCCAATTTCTCTTATGAATGAGCCTGGCAAACCTCTAAAGAATCATTTCTCGGGCCTTATATAGACCCAAAAAGCGCTTCCTGCAAGGAACAATCATATCACGAAAGTGTCATGTTTAACGCGTTATTATGACGGTATAACACAGGATGATTAAAATTACTTTACTGATAGAAATATGTGACAAATTTCTTGCGTGACTATTGCTTTAATGATGATAATATTTACTTGTAAGTTGAAAAGAGATCGAATTTCAAATTCGACTGGCACTCCTGTAATAATAGAATGATAAGGACCTCCCATGCCTAAATATGACGCTCCTGTAAAAGACTATAAATTCCTGATACATGATGTCTTCGATATTCAACGATTTGCTGATCTTGAGGTCTTTAAAGAAGCCTCGCCGGACTTGATCGACGCCGTTCTGGAAGAAGCAGCAAAACTCACTGAAAATGTATTCCAGCCTATCAATCAAAGCGGGGATGCGGAGGGTTGTGTGCTGCAAAATGGTGTTGTCACCACGCCAAAGGGTTTTAAAGAAGCATACGAGCAATTTAGAGAGGGCGGATGGCTCAGCCTTACAGGTGATCCGGACTATGGCGGGCAAGGCCTTCCAATGGTTATGGGCATTGCGCTTAACGAAATGATGGTCTCGTCCAACTGGGGGCTTGCCATGTGCCCAGGGCTGACCAAAGGAGCTTCAGAAACCATTGAAACCTGGGGTACGGACGAACAAAAACAATTCTATCTTCCGAAAATGATATCCGGTGAATGGGCCGGCACGATGAACCTTACAGAACCTCATTGCGGTACCGACTTGGGGCTTCTTCGCACCAAAGCGGAACCTAATGACGATGGCTCTTACAGCATTACGGGAACAAAGATATTTATCTCATCCGGTGACCACGACCTAACAGACAATATCATCCACCTTGTGCTCGCGCGCATCGCTGGCGCACCGGAAGGGACAGATGGCATAAGTCTCTTTATCGTTCCAAAAATAAACATCAATGACGATGGGTCCCTTGCCGACAGAAATGGCGTAACATGTGGGTCGCTCGAAGAAAAGATGGGGATTCATTCAAACCCCACCTGTCTGCTTAATTATGATGGTGCGAAGGGATATTTATTGGGGCCGGAAAACAAAGGCATGCGCGCCATGTTTACAATGATGAATGAAGCGAGGCTCGGCGTTGCGGTTCAAGGCCTGGCCATTGCAGAAGTGGCACAACAAAATGCCGCCGATTACGCAAGGGAACGCATACAGGGCCGCTCGCTTACTGGCGCAAAATATCCCGACAAGGCAGCTGACCCGATCATCGTCCATCCGGACGTGCGCCGCATGCTGATGACCAACCGGGCATTTACCGGTGGCGCGCGCGCAATGACCCTTTGGGCGGCTTTGCAAATTGACATATCCCATAGTGATGCGGACGAACAAAAGCGCGAGAACGCCAAAGATATGCTGGCGTTACTCACGCCAGTACTAAAATCTTATATGACCGATCAGGGTGTTGAAGCCGCAAGCAGGGCCATGCAGTGCTTGGGCGGGCACGGTTATATTAAAGAATGGGGCTTGGAACAGTTCCTCCGCGACGCACGCATTGCGCCAATTTATGAAGGTACAAATGGCATTCAGGCGATGGACCTGATCGGACGTAAACTACCGCGGCGAAATGGTGAAGTGATCCGTAAATTCTTTAGTTTGATCCAGGCTTTTGTTGATGAAAACAAGGATAATGAGCAAATGAACCGCTATACCACCCAGCTTGAAAAAGCTTTGCAGCGTCAGCAGGCCGCCACCATGTGGCTGATGCAAAATGCTATGGATAACCCGGATCATGCAGGTGCAACTGCCCATTATTATCTTAATCTGATGGCCCTTGTGTCCATGGGTTTTGCGTGGGGCACGATCGTGCTAAAAGCGCAGCAAATGCTCGCCGCGGGCGAAGGCGACAAAGCCTTCCTTGAGGATAAGATCAAAACCGCAAATTTCTTTTACAGCCACATTCTGCCCGAAACCACTTCGCTTCGCTATAAAGTAGAGGCCGGTGCCGATGATGTCATGGCGCTTAGTGAAGACAGTTTTTAGGAAAATATCATGACCGATGCATTTATTTACGACCATGTCAGAAGCCCCCGCGGACGGGGTAAAAAGGACGGTAGTCTTCACACGATTACACCAATCGACTTGCTTTCGCAGGTGCTAGTAGCGGTTCGCGAGCGCAATGAATTTGACATCGCCGATTTGGATGACGTGGTCACTGGTTGCGTTACCGCCGTGGGCGAGCAAGGTGGCAATATTGGTCGCTTCGCAGCCATTATGGCGGACTATACAGATGAAGTGCCTGGCCTTCATGTGAACCGTTTTTGCGCGTCCGGTCTAGTGGCCGCCAATTATGCAGCCGCACGCATCATGGCGGGACAAGCCGATATGATGATCGGTTGTGGCGTCGAAAGCATGTCACGGGTGCAAATGGGGTTTGATGGCGGTGCCTGGCTTTTTGATCCACAAGTCACCAACAAAATTGGCTCAGTGCTTCAAGGTATCAGTGCTGATATGATCGCAACCAAATATGGCTTTAGCCGTGATGACTGTGATGAATATGCGGTGCTAAGCCAACAGCGCGCCAAGGCGGCGTGGGATGCTGGACATTTTAAGGGAGCGATCCTGCCCATTAGAGACAGCATCGGCCGCACGATGCTTGATCATGATGAACATATGCGTCCTGGCACATCGACGGAAGACCTCGCAGCCCTCAAAAGCAGCTTTAATGATATGGGTGAGTTGGGCTTTAACAGTGTCATTATGCAGAAATACCCTGAGATTGAGCGCATGAACCATGTCCATCACGCAGGAAATTCAAGCGGCATCGTGGATGGTGCGTCGGCAGTACTTCTAGGCACCGAAGAAGCAGGTAAAAAACATGACTTAAAACCCCGCGCGCGGATTGTTGGTTTCGCCGACGTGGGAACGGACCCGAGCATCATGCTCACCGGACCGGGTAAATCCGCTCGCAAAGCACTTGAACGAGCGGGACTAACCAAAGATGACATTGATGTCTGGGAAGTGAACGAAGCCTTCGCGTCCGTAGTTTTACGTTTTTGTCAGGAAATGGACCTTGGTACAGATAAGGTCAATGTCAATGGCGGTGCCATCGCCATGGGCCACCCCCTTGGTGCAACCGGAAACATGCTCCTCGGAACCGCCGTGGATGAGCTGGAAAGAACTGGCGGACGATATGCGCTCGTCACCCTTTGTGTGGCAGGAGGCATGGCCACAGCAACCATAATTGAGCGGGTATAGGGAGAAGCGACATGACACATAAAGCAGTTAAATTTGAACTTGATAATGACGGCATCGCGCTTATGACCATTGATGTGGACGGCCAGTCCATGAACATCATCAATAAAGACTTTATGTCTGAACTTGATGCTCATATTAAAACCATTGCTGGTGATGAAAATATCAAAGGCGGCGTGATTACATCGGGACGTGATAACGCGTTTCTAGCCGGTGCGGACCTGAATATGATTTTGGGTGATCTTGCCATGCGGGATGACGCAACACCGGAAGAAATATTCGAAGGAAGCTTCTCACTCAATAAACTCTTTAGGGAGGTGGAAACCTGCGGCAAGCCTATTGCTGTGGCGATCAACGGCCTCACCCTGGGGGGCGGGCTTGAGCTTTCCATGGCCTGTCATTACCGAGTTGTGGCTGATAATGACAAAATCAAGTTAGGCCTGCCAGAAGTACAAGTGGGACTGATCCCCGGCGCGGGTGGAACCCAGCGCCTGCCCCGCTTGATGGGCATCCAGCTAGCGCTCCCGTATCTGCTTCAGGGTAAGAATATGAACCCAAAGCAAGCGCTTTCTAACAATGTGGTGCATGAAATTGCACCCGCGGATGAAATCGTGGATAAGGCCAAAGCCTGGATCTTAGGAGGCGGCAAGGCAGAACAGCCCTGGGATCAAAAACGCTTTAAAATCCCGGGTGGTCAGGGGGTTTATGATCCCAACATCGTTCAAACCTTCATGGGTGCACCAGCCATGACCCAGAAGCAGACAAAGAACAATTATCCAGCAACGGTCGCCATCCTGTCAGCGGTTTTTGAAGGACATCAACTACCCATGGACCAGGCCATCGATGTTGAAAGTCGTTATTTCACTCAGCAACTTTTGGGCACTATCGCACCAAATATGATCCGCACCTTGTTTGTAAATAAAAACAAAGCTGACAAATTGGTCCGCAGACCAAAGGATCAGCCGGAAGCCAAAACAAAAAAGCTTGGAATGCTCGGCGCCGGCCTTATGGGCGCTGGTATCGCCTATGTATCAGCACGCGCGGGCATTGAAGTGGTCCTTCTTGACCGGGAAATGGAATATGCGGAAAAAGGCAAGGACTATTCCAAAACACTTGTGGAAAAAGGCCTTAAGCGCAAGAAAATTACTCAGGAAAAAGCAGATAAGCTTTTAAGCCTGATCAAACCAACCACTGATTATGCAGATCTTGAAGGCTGCGATCTAATCATTGAAGCTGTACTGGAAGATCCAAAAGTAAAAGCGGACGTAACCAAAAAGGCAGAAGCAGTGATCCCGGATGGCTGTATATATGGTTCTAACACATCTACTCTGCCGATCACGATGCTCGCTAAATCATATGGCCATGAGGATAAATTTATCGGCATTCATTTCTTCTCGCCTGTGGATAAAATGCCCCTGGTGGAAATCATCGTTGGTGAGAATACCGGTGATGAGGCACTTGCCAAAGCACTTGATTATGTGCGCCAGATCAGGAAAACACCGATTGTCGTAAATGACAGTCGCGGTTTTTATACCAGCCGCTGCTTCATGACATATCCGCTTGAAGCGTCAAACATGCTTGCGGAAGGAATCGCACCAGCCCTTATTGAAAACAGCGGAGTATATGCCGGGATGGCCGTAGGACCATTTGCGGTGAATGACGAGGTCGGGATTGATCTTAGCCATCATATTGGTGAAGCCACAAAAGCAGCGCTTGGCGATAAGTTTCAAAAAGAAGCAAGCCATGATGTAATTGGAAAACTTTATGAACTTGGCCGAAACGGCAAAAAGAACAAAAAAGGCTTCTATGAATATCCAGAGGACGAGAAAAAATTCCTCTGGCCGGGCCTTCAAGACCATTACCCACTTGCTGACGAGCAGCCTACTCAGGAAGAAGTCACAAAACGGCTTCTCTACCGTCAAGCACTGGAAGTGGTACGCTGCATGGATGAAAATGTGGTCACGGCCGCCGAAGATGCCGACATTGGTGCCATCTTCGGCTGGGGTTTTGCCCCGTGGACCGGTGGGCCCATCAGCATGATCGATACAATTGGCATTTCGACCTTTGTGGAGGAATGTGACGCACTTGCAGAAAAGTATGGGCCTGCCTTTAAAGTGCCGGAATCCTTGCGCAAGATGCGAAGCAACGGATCAAGCTTTTATCCGTGAAGGTCGTGATTAAATCTTGCAACGGAAAGGGCCATGTGAGATATAATCTAAACACTAAATTCAGGCAAAATATACGAACGGGGTGTAAAAATGATCAAAACCAAACTAATTAAGACCGTGCTCGCGATAACGACGGCAACACTGATATTTGCGAGTAACGCATTTGCACAGTGGACGCTTGATGCGGACAGTTCCAACATTTCTTACGGGACCATCAAGAACGATATCATTGGTGAAACAAATACATTTACTGATATTTCTGGAACTATTGACGAAAATGGCAACATAGATATCAACATCGCGCTTGCCAGCGTTGATACCATGATCCCTCAGCGCGACGAAAGAATGAGAAACATCGTTTTCAAAATTCCAAATAATGTATCAGCAACACTTTCCGGTACAGTTGATCTTGCCGCTCATAGTGATCAAGCCGTGGGCACCAGTCAAATCGTGGAAGCCGATATTGGCCTTAAAATGTTGGGTTCAGAATCTGAACTTTATACAAACCTAGTTGTTACCCGCATCGCAGAAGATAAAGTGATGGTAACACCACACGGTGTCGTCTTTCTTTACCCCGAAGAATTTGAACTTTTGGAAGCCATCGAAGAATTAAGAGATATTGCTGGTTTGGATACCATCACACCGGTCGTACCCATGTCTTTTTATCTAACATTCACAAAATAGGATCAAAATTAAAGAATGAAAAATAGACTTTCTAAAGTAGCCCTGGGCGCAGGGCTGCTTTGTCTGCCCCTACTTCCAACTGCCCTTCATGCGGAAGTAACTCCCGAACAATTTAACCTCCTTATGGTTGCTTCACAGAAAGATGGTGGCAAGGATTTCGCCACGCTTGTGGAGCTACTTGTCGCTGCGAACCCCGACGATGAAGCAGAAATTCGTGAAGTGGCCGCGCAGATTATGCCTGAACCAGCCCCGGAGCCAGAGCCGGAGCCCGCCCCGCCACCCATTGTAGATGAAGACAGTATTTTTTCCGATAGTGGTGCGGAAAGACTGTCACAGGCATTCCTTCCTGGATGGGAAAAGGAAATTGAACTTACCGGCGTGTTTACCACCGGTAACACCGATCAAAAATCATTTGGTGCCGCGACAAAATTTTTTAGAGATGCTGATCCCTTTCAGCAAACCATTACGACCTATTTTGATTTTAACACCAGTAATGGCGTAACAAACAAACGTCGCTATGGTGTGGCTTTAAAGAACGATTATAGCGTTAACGACATTTCATACGTGACTGGCTTTGCCAGTTTCGAAGGGGATAGTTTTGGTGCCTTTAACAGGAGGTTCACTCTGAACGCTGGTTATGGTCTTCGTGTCTTTGATAATGACGAATATAAATGGAGCGTTGAAGCTGGTCCAGCTATGCTGCTGACCAAACCTGCGGCGGTTGAAGACTATGAAACAGACATCACCGCCTACGCCTCAAGCCTGTTTTCCTGGAATATTAATGACCGCAGCGATCTTGAAAACGAAACCAAGATTTTTGTGGGCAATAAGGTCGTGATTGAAAATAAAACTGATTATACGCTTCAGGTAAGCGGCGCGCTAAGTGGCAAGCTATCCTTTGATGTGCTTTATAACCGTGACGCGCCGATCGACCGCAAGAAAACAGATACAATCACCCGTGTTGGTATTCTATACGACTTCTAAGCCTTGTCCTGGGCCCTGCGGTAAGCGCGGGGCCTATGCCAAATATTCCTTAAGCTTTGATAGCATTTGATCCACATCCTTATTGGTTGTGAACATATGATTTGAAATGCGAATCGCATTATATTGCGGTAATCGCTTGATGGTTATGCCCTGATCGCGCATGTCCCGAAACACGGCACCATTTCGCACTGCTTTCGGTAAGCTGAAACTTACAATAGCAGAGGACAGTTCTGGATCATCGGAACTGATCACATCAATTTCTTCGATTTCCTGAAGTTTCTCCTGGCAGTATTTCGCAAGTCCCATACACCTCGCTTCGATGCGCTTCGTTCCCATGGCCATATGCCAATCAAGCACATCGCCAAAACCGATAATGGTCGGCGCATTTCGGGTGCCGGAGGAGGCAGAATAAGTGCCGTAACCGCCGGTTAAGAATACATTACTCACCTGGTCCTGAATGTCCTTCTTAAGATATAGAATTCCAGTTTCCTTGGGGCCCATGATCCACTTGTGACCACTGCATGCATAGACATCACAGCCCAGGTCATGAAGATTTATGTCGAGCATACCGGGTGCCTGCGCGCCATCAACAATAAACAATATATCACGGCCCGCGATCAGCTCTGCCACTTCCTTTATCGGCCAGCGAAGGCCTGTCACTGTTTCCACATGACTGAGGAGCAATAGCTTGGTTCTTTCGGTGAGATTTGCAGCAACCAGGTCCAAAAGTTGTTGTTTGCTGGTTGCCGGATACGGCATGGTGACTTTGTTGATTACGGCCCCTTTTGTTGCCGCAAGAAAATTAAGTCCCGTTTCCGCGCCGCCATGTTCATGATTGGTGGTAAGGATTTCGTCCCCTTCTTTCCATTCAATACCGGAACAGACAAGGCTGATCCCTTCGGTGGTATTGCGGGTGAGAATAATTTCGTCTTCGTCTGCGCCTATGAATTTCGCTGCCTTACCACGGGTGAGTTCCATTTCCTCCCCCATGGGTCCAAAATTTTCAATAGCCGGATTGGCTTCAAGCCGTGTCATAAGAGCGGTGATTTTATCATGGATAAGCTTGGGTGCCGGACCCAATGTTCCGGTGTTCAGATAAATTAGATCTTCATGCAGCATCAGCTGATTTCTGACTTCTGAAAACAGCTGGTCGTCGGATAGGTTCCCACTTTCCGCAAAATTTAAGCCCTGAGCCATCACAGATGAACCCGAAAAAGCACTTGCCATTAGCGCGCTAAGACCCACTTTTTTTAGAAGTCCTCTTCGAGTATCCATGAGGGGGTTATGTGAAACGAGTTTATCCATAAGGTATCCAAATTGTTTATTCGCAGTATAAACGGGATAAAAAATGGATGTACAGACTTTATTCGCCCATCAGGTGAAGCGAAATGGTTCTTTTGTGGGCGTGAGCACGGTGTTCGAACACATAAATCCCTTGCCAGGTCCCAAGCATCATGTCACTGCCGGAAATTGGAACAGAAAGCTGCGTTTGGGTGAGCGCCGATTTTATATGGGCGGGCATGTCATCAGGTCCTTCAGCGTTGTGCCGGTATAGGCGCCGATCTTCGGGGACCAGTTTCCTGAAAAAATTATTTAGATCAAAAAGCACATCCGGGTCTGCATTTTCCTGAATGGTGAGCGACGCCGACGTATGACGAATGAAGATTGTCAGGAGCCCTTCAGATAGACCTTGTTCGCGCACCCAGCTGCGGATGGGTCCTGTCACATTAAGAAGGCTCGACCCCGTGGTCTGGAAGGTAATACTGTGGGAAAATTGTTTCATGCTGTTTGTTTTTTAAGGCGAATTTTTCTTTTGTTATAGTTCAGATAGACGCGGTACCCTAACAAACTTGTCAGTATCATAGCATGGATAACGGGTATAAGTACATCGGCTTTTACCATCATATAGTTGTGTATAACCGCACAGATAGTGATTACATAAATCGCCCTATGGAGCTTCTGCCAGTTTTTACCCAGCTTTTTTACCATGAACTTAAAAGACGTTACCGCCAGCGGAATCAGCAATGTAAAGGCTAGCATGCCAAATGTAATCGCTGGTCTTTTGAAGATGTCCTCAATGATCAATGCCCAGTCAAAGAAGTAATCAAGTACCATGTAATTCAGGAAATGCAGCAACCCATAAAGAAAGGCATAAAGGCCGAGCGCCCGCCGATATTTGAGCAAGCGCCATTTGGTTAGCTTTGCCAGTGGCGTTACCGTAAGGGTGATCAGCAGGAACCTTATGGTCCAGTCTCCGGTAAAATCGGTATTATACTCGATCGGGTTTGCCGTAAGCTCGTGCGGTAAAAAATTGAGCCACAGCCAATTCTGGTAGATCAGCCAAATGGCCGGGGCCGCACAGGCAATATGGAGCAGTGGTCGGATGAACTTTCTTAACATCAGTAAAATCTTCGGAGATCCATGCCTTCATAAAGATGGGAAACCTGTTCACCGTAGCCATTAAACATCAAAGTTGGCCGTCTGCTGAAATCACCAATCCTGCGTTCTTTGGCCTGGGACCAGCGAGGATGGGACACATTTGGGTTCACGTTGGCATAAAACCCATATTCATTGGCGGCAAGGCGCATCCAGCTTGAATTGGGTTCATTTTCAACAAATGATATTTTGACGATGGATTTGATCCCTTTAAAACCATATTTCCAGGGCACCACAAGACGCAGAGGCGCTCCGTTTTGATTGGCAAGCTTTTCACCGTAAAGTCCCACCGCCATAATGGTGAGCGGGTTCATGGCTTCGTCCATGCGAAGGCCTTCCCGGTACGGCCATTTGATGATGCCGCGGCGCTGGCCAGGCATTTGTTCCACATCAACGAGGGTTTCAAAATAGATATACTTGGCATCCGAAGTAGGGCTGAGCTTTTCAATGATTGAGGAAAGCGGCACACCGACCCACGGGATTACCATGGACCAGGCTTCAACGCAGCGCATGCGGTAAATGCGCTCTTCAAGGTTGTTAAAATCGATCAGGTCTTCAAGCGCATATTTACCCTTATTTTCGCAGTGACCGTCAACAACCACACTCCAGGGTTCCGGCTTTAAAGTATGGGCGTTACGGGCAGGATCATCCTTGTTCATTCCGAACTCATAGAAATTATTATATCCCCTCACCGCCTCAATCACGGTTTGCTCCCCGCGCAAGTCTCGTCCATCATATGGGTTTGATTTTGCACTCAGGGCGGGTTCTGCGAAGGCCAGTTCGGGCGATAAAATGCTCGCTGCACCGCCCACAGTGGCGATACCGGCCGCTTTTACAAAATCTCGTCTGGAAAGATAACTGCTTTCTGACGTGACGTCATTTTCCGTTAGGTCCCAGGAATTTTTGGTCTTTATCAACATAATGTTACCCTAATAATTTTAGTTATTCTAATTCCCGCAATTTATATATATGTGCTTAATACCTATGTTTCTATTAACAGAATATCACATTTATGTTATTGGCATAAGCTTTTACGGTTGAAGACTAAAATCAGATGGCACCACCCTTACTCACGTTGACAGACATGGCTCTTCGCTTTGGTGCGACACCGCTGTTTAATGGTGTTGATCTCGCCATTGGTGAGGAAGACCGTATTTCATTGGTGGGACGCAACGGCGCCGGAAAGTCCACCTTAATGAAAATTATCCGTGGCACGGTCGAACCCGACAGCGGGAAACGGTTCGTACAACCGGGCTGTCATGTCACCTATCTTGAGCAGGATCCGGACTTAAGCGCTTACAAAACCGCCCATGACTTTGTCGCATCTGGGCTGGTGAGCAACGCGGAGCATGAAAATTTCCAGGTGGATATAATGCTGGGTGAAATTGGCCTTGATGGCGCTAAGGGGACAAGTACCCTGTCCGGCGGTGAGAAACGCCGCGCAGCCATTGCCCGGGCGCTCGTAGCTGAAACGGATATTCTGCTTCTGGACGAGCCCACAAACCATCTGGATATCGCCACCATCGAATGGCTTGAAGACAAGTTAAGAGCCTGGCGCGGGGCACTTGTGCTGATCAGCCATGACCGAGCGTTTCTAAATAACCTGACCAACACAACGCTGTGGCTTGATCGCGGGATTGTGCGCAGACTGGATAAAGGATTTTCACATTTCGAAAAATGGTCGGAAACCATTCTGGAGCAGGAGGCGGCTGAACGCGCCAAACTTGATAAACTGATTGAAAAAGAAACTGACTGGTCCCACAAGGGCATTACCGCAAGGCGTAAACGCAACATGGGGCGCATGCGAAAGCTTTGGGAGCTACGGGAAAAGCGCGCCGAACAAATCGCAGTTCAAGGAAGCGCGCGTCTTGCCACAATCAGCGAGAAGACGTCGGGTAAAAAAGTCATTGAAGCCCATAAAATACATGCTGCGTACGGGGACACAGTGATCCTCAAGGATTTTTCCATTAAAATCCTGCGTGGCGACCGGGTAGGCATTATTGGCCCCAACGGGGCCGGTAAAACGACCCTGCTTAAATTGCTCACAGGCGAGCAGCAACCGGATCAGGGCCGCGTGAAGCTAGGCACAAATCTGGAGGCTACTTTTCTTGATCAGAACCGCAGCCTGATTAAGGATACAGATACCGTGTGGGAAACGCTCTCTGACGGTAGTGACCATATTATGGTGCGCGGAAATCCCAGGCACATCATTTCCTACATCAAAGACTTCTTGTTTGATGCATCGCAGGCCCACAGTCCAGTCGGTTCCCTATCCGGCGGCGAAAAGAACCGGCTACTGCTTGCCAAAACACTGGCTCAGCCGACAAACTTGCTCGTTTTGGACGAACCGACCAACGATCTGGATATGGACACGCTTGATTTACTCCAAGACGTGCTGAGCGATTATGATGGCACGCTTCTGCTGGTCAGTCATGACCGGGATTTTCTGGACCGCCTGGTGACCTCTACCATCGCCATGGAAGGAAACGGAGATGTGCGTGAATATCCCGGTGGTTATAGCGACTATGCACGGCAGCGCAAAAATCGCATCGATGCGCCGAATAAAAAGAAAGAGCCAAAAGAGCAAAAGAAAAAAGAAGAGCGTGAGAAGCAGCAATCAAAACCAAAGCAGCTCAGTTACAAACACAAATACGCGCTTGAAAACCTACCTGGCGAGATCGAAGAGCTTAATAAGCGCATTGAAGCACTTGAAAATAAACTGGCTGAGCCAGACCTTTATAGTCAGGACCCAGACCTTTTTAACAAATGTACAGAAGATCTTGAAAAATATGCGAGCCAGCTCGCCGAAAAGGAAGACGAGTGGCTCGAACTTGAAATGCTTAAGGAAGAATTGTCATAAGCCCCTTATTCCAGGATGGCTTCAACATTGCGCCAGTCGACGATTTTAAAGTTTTGAAGCCCGCCTTGATTTTCGCCGTCCTGCACCACCAAAATACCGCGGGGGTAGCCTGTGCCAAGTGCAACATTGGTCACAGCAAGACCATCCGTTTCCTGAACGCCATCAACACCATTTGGATTATCCGCGATGCGAAACTTTTTAAGAGGTTTAAGGCTGTCTGGCAGAATTTCAAACGCCACGTAAGTAAAATCACCCTGGCTGGATGTAACCAATATTTTGCGACTTTCGGCTACATAAATATCCATGCCTTCCAAATCACCCACTAGCCCTGTTTCTGTCCCAAGCGGCGCTTGAAGCTCCCCTTTTCCATCAGGGTTTGACATCGGGAAACGCCAGACACCACCCATTTCTTCGCCGATAAACATCTCTTGCGCCTGATCATCAAACACACATCCTTCTAACTGGCTGGGTAGGTTCAGCTCATAAACGGGTTGCGCGCTCATCTGACCGTCCACGAAGGTAACGTCAGTAAGTTCAACAAGCCCATCTTTGTAATTTACCAGCACACGAAAGGCCTGCTTGTCGCTTGGAAGGCCAACACATAGGCCATAAGGCTCAACTTTTGTGGGATAGCTCCCCAGTTGCTCCAGTTTACCGCCTTCTCGTAAGGTCAGAATATCAACGGTGTTTGTTGTTCTATTTGATGATGCAATCAGCGTGTCATAACCGCCAAAAGTGTCGCCTATAAGATTTTGGCGAAGATCGACATTATTTTCATTGCCATATGCGCCAAAATCCACGATCTGACCGCTCAGGTCATATACATAGAGGCCGGCATCCTTATCTGTGCCGATAACCAGTGAATTTGCGGGATTTTCATAATCGATCCAAATCGCCGGATCGTCCGCAGCATCATCTGTGCTTTCTACAGGCTGTGTTTCAACATTTGCCATTATAGACGCAACGCTTGAATTCGCTTCCCCTTCCAGTTGACGGTCAGGTGAATTTTCCGACCCACTGTCCGGCGCAGCACACGCGGCACAGAGAAGAAGTGTTAGCGGTGTCAATTTCTTAAACATTATTTCCTCCTGAAATAAAAAATGAGCGGCCGAAGCCGCTCACTTCTAAATTTATTAATACTTGAACTTGATACCAAGGTTTCCGGTCCAGCTGTATTCTTCGCGCTGACCAAGATAGTCAGTATTGCCGCGACGCAGAACTGCGTTGAAAGCGCGTTCGTTCAGGTTGGAAATTTCACCGTAGATTTCCAGATTTTCGGTAATGTCATATGCCGCCTGGAAATCAATCTGAAAATGACTTTTCACATAACGGTCATCATCACCTTCCGAAAAGACTTCATCCAGATATTCGCCCTGATAGGAAAGTGCAACACGGCTGGAGAAACCACCTTTTTCATAGCCAATAATGAAGTTCGCAATTTGGTCAGAGGTTCTTGGCAACGGTGTTACATATGGGTTTCCGTCACCATCTTCGATGGTGGCTTCACTGTCTACATAGGTGTAGTTAACGCCAAGAATTAGTCCGTCCCATGGCTCTGGTAGCGATGTGAGGGATGTTTGTGCATTAAGTTCAATCCCCGTCACACTTGCGCTTTCACCGTTTTGAGGGGAGCTTAGGTCATCATAGAAGCGACCCAGATAGGTTACTTCTTCGGCACCCTGATTATAAATAAAGCTGCCAAGGCTCTTATGAAATACACCTGCAGAAATCAGGCTGTTGTTGCTTGGATACCATTCAATCGCGGCGTCAAAATTATCAGCATTATAAGGATCAAGGTTCGGGTTACCAATGGACCCTTCGCGAACACCGTCTTCATACTCCGCTTCACCAGCTGGCACAACATCAGAGAAAGTCGGTCGTACTACTGTACGGTAATAAGCCGCTTTAAAGACTACATCATCAAAGCCGGTATACTTCAGGTTAACGCTTGGCAGGAAGTCATCATATTTGCGTGCCTGTGTGAAAGGGATGATGCCTTCGTCGTCCCCTTCCTGAAACACGTTACCAAGTGTATCTATTTTTGTTTCTTCCCAGCGAATACCACCGACGATGGTCCAGTCGCCCACGTTGAAGTTCCCCATACCGTAGAAGGCAAGAATGTCTTCAGTAACTGTGAAATCTTCGAGGAAGGCATCTTCGTGAGCATCGTTGATATCGAACGTACCACCAAGTGTTTGCAAATTACCAAGATACATTTGATCCCAGTCAGTGCGAACACCAGTATTGCCAAATACGGGTTCAAGATCATATTCAAGCGGTGCCGCCACATCGGCAAGTGTCATACCGTCAAACACAGACCCCACATAGTCACCTTCGTCAAAATCTTCATACTCCACGAAGTTTACATCACGCATTTTTTCGCGGGTGGCATATTTGGTACCGAACTTGAAGAAACCGTCGATACCAGCGAATTCAGTGTTATAGGTTACATCGAATTTAAAGGTCCATTGATCATCTTCGGTTCTTCCGTCGATCCATTCCACTCCGTCAAGATCATAAGCGCCATAATCATTGAAGGCGGCCTGATCATTACCATTGAAAACGAGCGACGGCAGCAGTGGATCTGCAAAGTTAACACCACCGTTTAGGCCGCTTTGACGGTAGGCGATATCTAGGCGGTCCGGCTCAGTTTCTTCAGCGTGAGCGTAAGATACAGAATAATCAAATTCCCACTGATCAAAGTAGCTTTCGCCACCAGCAACAAATGAATAGATCTGCTGCGTTTCTAGGCGTGACTTAAGTTCACGATCAACGCGGAAATCGTTAAAGTAAACGGTTGATCCTGTGCTTTGGTCAAAGTCAATTTCGCCTTCATCAAAGGAAAGCTCCATACGGTCACGATATTCCTGGTCTTTAAAGTCGGTGAAGACTGTGCGAACATAAAGTTCAGTGGCTTCGTTGGGGCGGACATCGATATTGAAAGCCGCGCCAAGACGCTTACGGGTAATTTTATAATCCCGAAGCTCCATTTCTTCCATGGCCGGGAAATTTAGACCATCTTCATCCACATATTCACCACCAGTTTCCTTATTGTGGGAACCAAATTCCCGCGATTTGTAGCTAAGGGCACCGGAGATGGCAAACTTATCATTAAGGGGTGCCGCGAAGGTCAGGCTGCCCATAGGATTATAAGCGCTTTCCAGGTTGTTATAGCCCAGCTCTGCTTTGGCTTTTAAGAAAAGCTCATCACGGTCAAAACCGGTAATGGTTCTGACATCAATGTTACCACCGATGAAGTTGCCGTCCATGTCTGGTGTAGCAGACTTGGTAATTTCAACGGTTTCAAGCATGTCACTTGGAATGACATCCAGTGCAACTTTGCGTGAATCCCCCTCCGGTGATGGAAGGCTGACGCCATTAAAGGAGGTTGAGTTTAAGTTACTATCAAGACCGCGAACAACAACATAGCGTCCTTCACCCTGGTCATTTTCAACCGATAGGCCCACAATGCGGCGGGTCGCTTCAGCGATGTTTTGGTCCGGGAAGTTGCCAGCCGCGTCGCTTGAGAGGAAGTTAGAAAAATAATCAGTGGCACGTTGGCGTGCGATCGAGTTATTCAGTGCACCGCGCTGACCAATCACCAGGATGCTGTCATCATAGTCAGAAGAGCCCATCAATATTTCGATCGCCGATGTACCTGCATCCGTGACGGTTACACGTTGGGTCGCTTCGTCGGCGCCCGAGTAAGTGACAACCAGCGTATATTCGCCAGCATCAAGATTTGGGAAACGGAATGATCCGTCCCGTGTTGACGTTGTGCGTTGGTTTGTTTCTGCCACCCGGATGATGGCACCCTCAAGACCACTTTTATCACTTGCGGCAATAATGCGTCCGCTTAGTTCAGCGGCCAACGCATTTGATGTAGAAAGCAGTGCCACAGCGCTGATGCCTGCCAGCAGTTTGACACGATTATTTTTCCCTAGAAAACTCATAATTATTCCTTTTGATGTAATTTTTTTCCAGCATGCCCATTCGAATCCTCGGGGCAGCGGACGATATTTTTTAGGAAGGAATTGTTTCGCTGGGATTTCAGATATATTAAGTTCAGATGATCCTAATGCGTCAGATATGTGATCACATTGTTGCAGATAAATGACACGTCAAATAGTTGCATATGAAACTTTATGCTGTTATAATCATAACAATGAACAAAATACACGATGAAATTTAATAGGGTAAATAATGTCAGATACAGATAAAAAATATCAGTCGTCTATTCCGCTCGATAATGAGTATGTGGAACTTCCAATTCCTGATCGCTGGGATATGAGCGATGAGGACATGATAAAAAATTCTAACGATTTTTACGAACTGATGAAAAAGCGCCACACCGTGCGGCAATATTCAACCCGCCCGGTGCCCCGCGAAGTGATTGAAAATTGCATCAAAGCGGCGGGCCTGGCTCCCAGCGGGGCCAATCACCAGCCTTGGCATTTTGCGGTAATTGAAAATCCGGAGCATAAGCAAAAAATTCGCGAAGCCGCCGAAGAAGAGGAACGGACCTTTTATGCTGGCCGCGCAAGTGATGAATGGCTGAATGCATTAGAGCCAATTGGAACCAACGATCATAAACCGCACCTGACCATCGCACCATGGTTGATTGTGATCTTCGCGCAGCGCACCAGCACCGACCGAAACGGTCGCAAATTTAAAAATTATTATGTGAACGAATCTGTGGGCATCGCCACCGGGTTTCTGATCACCGCGCTTCATCAGGCGGGTCTGACCACCCTCACCCACACACCGAACCCGATGAAATTCCTCAATGAACTTTGTGATCGTCCGGCAAGCGAAAAACCGGAAATGATCCTGGTGGTTGGCCATCCAGCCGAAGACGCCACAGTCCCGGTTCATGCCAAATGGAAAAAGCCGCTGGATGAAATAATGACGGTATTTTAAACCGCACAAAAAAGGCCGCTAACTTAGCGGCCTTTGTTTTTAGGTGTAATATATCTTAGTGAACGCCATGCATCCATTTCTTGAGGAGCGGTGTTAGCAGGAATATGAATACCCCCACACCGGCACTGACATATCCAATGATATAGTAAAGCTCCATGGTCGCAGCCATATCAAGCGTACCTGCCGCCGCACCATGCTCGCTGCTACCCATCAAGGAACTGATCCAGCCAGCGACATTGTTGCCAAGCGCGGTAAAGAGGAACCAGGTTCCCATCATCATGCCAACGATCTTGGGTACACTTAATTTTGTGACCATGGAAAGACCAACAGGGCTTAAGAACAGTTCAGCAAGTGTCAGCATAAAGTAGATAAATATCAGCCACAGGAAGCTTTTGGACGTGCTGTCATCCAGTCCCATACCCCAGGCGAAAACGATGTAACCCGCCCCAATGATAAGGAGTGAATAACCAAACTTACCCGGCGTGGAAGGTTCGATTTTCTTCTTCGCAAGTGCCACCCACAGCCAAGCCATCACCGGCGCAAACATAATAATGAACATGGAGTTCATGGTTTGAACCTGAGAAGCCAATATATTTAACCCGAGGAAATTGAGGTTAAATTGCTGATCCGCAAGAAGCGTTAAGCTGGCCGCTTGCTGCTCAAACAGCGCCCAGAATACGGATTGTATCGCAATCAGAAAAAGAGCCACCCAAAGGCGTTCCCTGTCCACTTTTTCGCATTGTGTGACAGAATAATATAGAATAAGTCCGATCATAATTAGGCCGGATATGCCCACCAACTGGATGACCATGGCTTCATATTGCATCATAATCCAGCTTAAACCGACGAGAAGGAGGCCAAAGAGATATATGGTATATTCCTTATTGACGCCAATGGGCGAGCTTTCCCTAAGCACTTCTGGTGCAGGTGGCTCCGCGCGGCCATCCAAAAACTTCTGCCCCCAAAGGAAAACCAGTAGTCCAAACAACATACCGATACCGGCAATTGAAAACCCGTAGTTCCAGCCATAAGTTTCGCCCACATAGCCGACAATGATCATCGACATAAAGGCACCAACATTAATGCCCATGTAAAATATGGAGAAGCCACCATCGCGACGTGGATCATTGGGACCATAAAGTGCCCCAACAACGGTTGAAATATTTGCTTTTAGGAAACCAACACCACCGATGATAAGTGAAAGTGCGAGGAAGAACATGCTGATCGCAAAGTCATCTCTGATTACCGTATCGCCGTCCATATAAGCTGCTGACCCGTGGTAAGCCATCAATCCGTGACCAGCAACGAGCAATATAGCCCCGTAGGTGACCGCTTTGCGGCTTCCCAGATAGCGGTCGGCCATATAGCCACCAATGATCGGCATCATATAAACAAGGCCAGCGTAAGCCCCATAAATCATACTGGCCTTATCCACACCAAATAAATGATATTTGGTCAGATACAGGATCAATATTGTACGCATTCCATAATAGGAAAAACGTTCCCACATTTCGGTAAGAAAACAGATAGAAAGGCCAATTGGATGACCCATAAAATTTCGTTCTTGTGACCCCTCAAACATATCGTCAGTCGTGTCAGACATAGTACTTCCCTAATATTGTTTTTATTTCCAATCACTTTGCCAGAAGAAAACTGAAAAGTCACGTTTACGTTTACCTGAAAGCTCAGTATAAATGGATCAGGAGATAAGCTTAGCGAGTATAAAATGAAGATCAGCAGCAATTTTGACAGCGGCAATATCAACGTTATTGATGCATCCGCACCTGGAAATATCAGACTTTCCATTAATAAAGACAATAATTCACATTTTTATCAGTGGTTTCATTTTCGCCTTACTGGCGCAAAGGGACAGCTTTGCGCCATTAACATCGAAGGATGTGATGGGGCCGCCTACCCCGATGGCTGGGTGGATTATCAGGCCTGTGCGTCATACGACCATGAAACCTGGTTTCGGGTGAGCACCGTTTATAAGGACGGTACCTTAACCATTCAGCATGTTCCGGAAACGGACAGCGTTTACTATGCTTATTTCGCACCCTATAGCTACGACCGTCATCAGTCGCTTGTCTCTTCCGCTGCGGAACATGACCGCGTGCGTCTTGAAGTCATCGGTGAAAGCTGCGACGGACTTGATCTTGATATGCTGACCATTGGTGAAGAAGGGGAAGGAAAAAAGAAAATCTGGATCTTTGCCCGCCAGCATCCCGGTGAAAGCATGGCCGAATGGATGGTTGAAGGAATTCTTTCTCGCCTGCTAGATGATGAAGATGCGCTAAGCCGCGAGCTTCTAAATAGGTGTGTGTTTTATGTGCTTCCAAACGTAAATCCCGACGGCAGCATTCGCGGGCATTTGCGTTGCAATGCCAAGGGCCAGAACCTGAACCGTGACTGGGCCGATCCGGACCCGGACCTAAGCCCGGAAGTGTTCCATCTTAGAAACAAGATGGATGAGAAGGGCCTGGATTTTTCACTTGATTGTCATGGCGATGAGGCACTTCCCTATAATTTCATTGCCTGCTTTGAAGGGGTGCCGGACCTTAACCAATATAATCTTGATACCGCCTATATGTTCGGCAGGGAGCTTGAGAAGGTAAACCCTGACTTCCAGAACGAAAAAGGATACCAGAAATCAGCCCCCGGTAAAGGCAACCTGGGCATGAGCACCAATCAAATCGCCCACCGTTTTGACGCTGTCGCGATGACACTTGAAATGCCGTTTAAAGATACTGTGGATAGCCCAAATCAGGAAACCGGATGGTCCCCTGAGCGAAGCATTAAATTGGGATACAGCTGTCTTGATGCCCTATCGGCTGTAGTGGACCGACTTTAAAACGGCACGACCTTTTGATCAATGCGGCCAAAGATGGTGTTTCCGTCTTTATCAAACATATCCACCTGGACTGTGTCGCCAAAACTTAAGAACGGTGTTGATGGCTTGCCGTCAGCAATCGTTTCAAGGCAGCGCACTTCAGCGAGGCAGCAGGAGCCTTCCTTGGATCCCCTGTTCGAAACCGTCCCTGACCCAACAACTGTTCCCGGTGCCAGATCACGGGACTTAGCGGAGTGCTCAA
>JANQJN010000133.1 GCA_028281625.1 Emcibacteraceae bacterium
TGATGAACCAACCGCACGCGAAGAAGCCGAACAAATCGAAGATGAGCAAGCTGCCGCGGCGGATGTTTCAAAGGGTTCCCCGCCACCACCTGAATGATCAGAATTCTGTTCGGAAAATATTGTATCCAGTTTTCCTAACGTATAGAGTATTTTATATAGTTATCGGCTAACTATTTTAACTGGCAAAAAACTTACATTCTGATTGGGGGTTCCATGAAAAAACTTTTCATTTCAATTGTTATCATATTTATGTGGTTCACAAATGCGTCGGCAGAAATTTCAAATGCCAAAATCGAAACGTTGATGATCCATAAAAGTTTAGGCAATCTTTTATTTATCAAACTGGAAAATGTAACCCACCCAAATTCGCCTTCTTGTTACACAAATACAAACTGGGATTTTGTCCTACCGCTCACTTCTTCGTTGGATGAAAAAATGTATTCAATACTTGTAACTGCGTGGGCGTCGGATGCTTTGATCAATTATACAGGCACTGGAAATTGCAACGATTATCCCTCTGTGGAAAGCCTAGAGAGAATCGAAACCAACTGAATAGCAATCTAATGCACAGCACTTTCAAGCATTGTAACGGAGCCGTTATTGGCGTCAACGCGGGTGCTCACGCCAACCGCCATGGTGCGCTTTTCCGGGATATGACCGAACATGGCACCGATGAAAGCGGGCTTTCCGGCGCGGCTGCAATGTTGATCCAGAATATCCATCAAGGTAAAGTCACCGTAGCCACCGTCGCTGTCCACGTCGGTCATGCCGCCAAAGACAATCCCGGCGCATTCATCCAAATGCCCGCCCAGGGCAAGCTGGGTCAGCATACGGTCAACCCTGTAAATATTTTCACCGATTTCTTCGATCATCAAAATATTATCTTTGATGTCGGGGAAGTATGGTGTGCCCTGAATAGCAGTGAGCACGGAAAGGTTCCCGCCTACAAGGCGACCTTCGGCGCTGCCAGGTACAATCGTCTGGATCCGGTTGCTGCGCACAGTCAGATAATCACCCTTTTCCTGTGGATTTACCATATGCTGGGCGTTCCCATTCATCAGGATATCGCGAAAATTTTCGGCTGAATAACTGCTCCAGGCGCTACCTGCGGTGGGGCCATGGAATGTGACCAGTCCCGTTTTATGATAAATGGAATTCAGAAGGGCGGTGATATCACTATAACCGATCAGCGCCTTTGGGTTTGCTTTAATCAGATCAAAATCAAGGTAAGGAAGGGTTCTCGCTGCGCCCCAGCCACCCTTTAGGGCGATGATCGCATCAACGTCAGGATCTGAGAAGGCTTGATTAATTTCTGCCGCGCGGACTTCGTCTTCTGCCGGAAAATAGCCAAAGCGATTTAATGTATTTTCCGCGACCTTTACCTTAAGACCCAGCGCTTCCAGGGATTCGATGGAAAGCTGCAAGCGGAATTTATTATATTCCACACCAGCTGGTGCGACGATCATAATTGTATCGCCTTCGCTGAGGCGCTTTGGTTTAATGATTGAATTTGTTTGCGCAACCGCGTTTGGTAATGCTCCAGCAAGTGCCATGGCGCCACCAGCGGCAAGGCCTGTTTTTAGAAGATCGCGTCTGTCAATCATTATATTCTCCCTAAAGTTATTTTGGCATCACCAGAATATGGCGTTTTTTTCCGGCAGATAGTTTAATGCTGCCCTGATCATTGACGTTAGCCAAGGAAATGATCATTTCGCCGTCGGTGATTTTTTCGTCATTAAGCTTTGCACCACCTTGTTTGATCAGGCGTCTGACTTCGCCTTTGGATGCGCCGAGCCCAGCGGTGATATAAAGATCAGTGACCGCGATGCCCGCGTCTAGATCGGATTTCGCAACCTCAACAGTGGGAAGATCAGCACCCAGTGATCGGTCTTCGAAGGCTTTCTTCGCTGTTTCTTCGGCCTTGGTGGCTGCGTCCTCACCGTGCAGCATGCGTGTTGCTTCATTGGCGAGGGTTTTCTTCGCCTCGTTTATTTCCTGTCCTTCTAAGGCCTCGAGACGACGGACTTCATCCATTGGAAGTTCGGTAAAGAGCCTTAGGAAGCGGCCCACATCCGCATCGGCTGTATTACGCCAATACTGCCAAAAATCATAACCAGAGCACATGTCTTCGTTCAGCCAGATTGCGCCCGTGGCGGTCTTACCCATTTTGGCGCCACTCGATAAAGTCACCAGGGGCGTGGTCAGACCGAAGACTTCCTTCCGGTCCATGCGGCGGTTAAGCTCAACTCCATTAATGATGTTACCCCACTGATCA